>OMSV01000045.1 GCA_900290385.1 Syntrophobacter sp. SbD2
CAGATAATTCACCCTCTACACTCCCAGGTCAATCATCTTCTCATTACGTACAGTACAACAAACCGTCTCATGTTTCACTTGTTTTCCGGCTGTTCTTCCATCGCTGCCAATTATGCCGCGAAAGCGGCACGAGCGGGCTATTCTTCCTCAAGATCAGCCTCTCGTGTCTGCTGCTGTTTTAATTCGTGGGTCTCGCGCTCGCGCCCTGGGAGTTCTAACCGGTATCCAGCAACGATTTGTCAGCCGAATTGCTCGGTTGCCTGCGCGAGCAACTCGGCTACGTTCTCGAGGTTGCATATCTTAACCGCTTTTTGTTTCAGATCTTTTGTGCCTGGTACTTGCTGGAGGTACCAGCAGAGATGTTTTCGCATCTGGATGATTCCACGCTCGCCTTTCAAATCGTTTGCAAGCCTTGCGTGTTCCATTGCCGTCCTGAAAATGTCTTGAGCGGTTGGCCTTCCATTCCGGCTGCCGGTGTAAGCTGTTTTCAACGCCTGAAAAATCCATGGATTTCCGAGCGCTCCTCTTGCAACCCCCACTCCGTCAGCCCCCGTTTTCTCGAGCAGTTCCAATCCCTGAGCCGCATTTTTTACCCCTCCGTTCGCAAGGATTATCCCTTTGAAGTGGGCGCGGGCGTTTCGGGTCGTCTCGATATCGTTTGGTCCGGAGAAGCCCTGAGCGTAAGATCTGCCGTGGATCATTACGGCCTTGATGTCCAGGCCGCCGACATAATCGAGGAAGCTGAGAATATCTACCTCTTTGACCCTGGTCCTGGTCTTTATAGATACAGGCAGGGCCGTATTTTCGATGACGCTCAGGATAACCTCTTTGGCCAGGGGCGGATTTGTCATCAGGGCCGCTCCCCCTCCGCACTTGAACACCTTTGCAATAGGACAGCCAAAGTTTATGTCGATCCCGTCAGGCTTGATTTCCCGGCTGACAAACCGGGCAGCGATTGCGAAATGTTCGGGATTGTTACCGAAAAGCTGCACGACATAAGGGCGCTCCGTATCGTTGAAACGCATAATCCTCAGAGCTGCTTCCGGTTGATATGCAAAAGCAGTGGAACTCGACAGTTCGCTGTATACGATATCTGCCCCGAAGCCTTTGCATATCCGGCGAAACGCGCTGTCGGTTATTCCGGAAAGGGGCGCCAGGGCAAAAATAGGCTTTCTTAATGATGTCCAAAAATTAAGCATATTCTTAGTATAGTTTGGGCGTTCGGATTGGCAACAGATAATGTCCGCCGTTGCCGCGATACGGAGGATAAATTCACTGTTCTGAGGTCAGGGTACCGCACACCCCGACTCGCGACCTTGTGCCGCTAAACCAATCTGATCTCCGGATGCAGGCTGCTTTCGACCTTTCCGATCACGCAGGCGGAACTTACTCCCGAGCCCATGAATTCGTTGAGCATGGTTTGTGCCAGGGATGCCGGAACGGACAGAAGCAGGCCGCCGGAGGTCTGGGGATCGAAAAGCCATTTATGCTGGTGGCCGGAGAGCCGGGCGGAAATATGCAGGAAATCCTCGACGAGTTTTTTGTTCGCCCCGTTGCTGCCCGTTGTTTCACCTTTGCGGTACATATCTAAGGAGTTTGGATAGGAGGGCAGGGCGCTGAACTCGAGTTCGATGCGAACAGAGCTTGCCCTGGCCATCTCGAGTGCATGTCCCAGAATTCCGAAACCCGTTATGTCCGTGCAGGAATTCACCTCGAATTTAAGGGCGATCTCCATTGCCGCGCGATTCAACGCTGCCACCTGGGGTAATATCGGCTCCAACTCCCTCAAGGGAAGCTTTCCCGATCTGCAAGCGTTAAACAGGACGCCCGTTCCTAGAGGCTTGGTGAGAATCAACAGGTCGCCGGGCTTGGCGCCTGCGTTTGTGAGGACCCGTTTTGGGGAAACTATGCCGGTTACGGCCAGTCCGTATTTTGGCTCATCGTCTTCGACCGAATGGCCGCCTGCCAGCGATGCCCCAGCTTCGGCTACCTTTTCGCTCCCACCCTGCAGGATGCCTTTGAGTATCTCCATGCTGAGCTTTTTCGATGGGAACATGATGAGATTCAATGCGATAATTGGACGCCCACCCATTGCGTAGATATCGGAAAGCGAGTTGGCGGCGGCAATTCGGCCGAACCATGCGGGATCCTCAACGGGCGGAGTTATGAAATCAACCGTGGATATGAGGGCAAGTTCATCTGATATCCGATAGACCGCTGCATCATCACTCGTGTCGAAGCCGACAAGAAGATTGGGATCCGTTGAGGCAGGCAAACCTTTCAGGGCCTCCAACAAAACTGTTGGAGCTATTTTGGCCGCTCACCCACAGGTTCTGGCAAGACCGGTGAGCGTATTTCTTTTTCCGAAGTGAAACATGCAAGCCACCTTCACTGGATTATTGGAATTGGGTTCTATCAGAAAAATAATGATAACACAGGGAGGATAATAACTACAGATGCCAGACCCATCAAGGACGTTTTGAAAATAATATAAAATTTAGCCTATTTCATGGATAGGGATTGCCTATGTTGGGCAACAAAAAGCTTCCACTGATCGCGAACGGGGTTTTGAGTGTAGTTGGGCACTTACACGGCGCCTCTTTACCCAGCGCCGCCATGGCGGATTTTCGAGGTGAAGTGGTGGTCAAAACGCAGGCGCCGCTTCAGACCGGGAAAGTTTCCCTGTCGCGCATCCACGAGCGGCATTCAGGGGTCCTTTTTTGAAACGGCCATACGTACTTGCTCAGGAATACTCCTTGGCCGCCAGTCCGGTCCTATCGCCACCATAGTAGCATTGCCCCTGGCCACAAGGTCCTGCCCCCCCAGGCGGTAAAACCTGAAATCGAAGCCAAGCGATTTTTCCCCGAGTCTGGAAAGCGACACGTTCAGGCGCAATTTCTCGCCATACCTTACCGGTTTTAGAAAATCGCAGGCCGCTGAAACAATCGGCAGGCCAAACCCTTCAGTCTGGTTTTTCAAGACTTCGTGAGGAGGCAGTCCGCAGTGGCTCAGGAACTCCTCAATGCCTCGATGGCAGTATCGAAAATAGGATGCGAAGTAAACCACCCCATATGGGTCGGTATCCCCGAAGCGCACAGTTATCGTGAGGTCGGTTCCCGTCTGTGGGGAATGTCCTTGCATCCGTGGCCCCATTGAGCTAGCTTGTTTCCGTCCGGAAAGGGTCCTTTTCCGTCCTGGGGCGGTGGGACCGCCGGCCGACTTGGCCACTGCCTTCGGCGGTGGCCGCAGAGGCTTCGGGGGGCTCGATCGCCGATTTCGACGCTCCGCGAGGCGGTACCAAAGTACGCCTCCGCGCAAGCTCTCGATTTGCTTGCCAGTACGAAAATCTTCCGCCTAAAGGCGGTGAGCGGAATGACCAAATTAAGCCTCCTTTTCGAACAGAAACCTCGCGGGGCGTGGAATTCGCTCCGGAGTTTCCGGATGGACACGAATTAGCATAACAGGAGGGAGTGAGCAAAGCTAAATATTCTAAATTACCCGGAAAACTTTGGCATTCAGTCATTCCGGCCGACTATTAAAAAAGCAAAGTCCCCGCACTTGCGCGGGGACTTTGTCGGAAATCCTAAGCCGGTGAAGCCTGGCATTTTATCTGATAAAAGCAGAGATTGCAGGATTATAAAAGGCTGTCAGGACATTCCCTGGTTGTCGCATCCCCCCGTGAGAAGGTCGGCGATTTCATCCGGGGTCAATTCCAGTTCCGTTTTCTGTTCATGTTCATTTTTCCTGATTGTTTTATGCGCCATGATGGACCTCCTTTTCTTGAGAACCCTTCTTCATTTAAAACCGTTCTCTTTTAGGGCGCAAAATAACCATTCGCCTCACTATGTCAATTGATGCCCATCGGTAATCCGCTACTGAATTATCTCCCGGACTTCCGGATTCCAAATCCGGATTTTGAGTCGAAGCGAGCAACCACCCTCTGAGGCATCCGATAGAAATCCGGCTCTATTTAGTGTATGTTTACCGGCGAGGGATTTTTCAGCCCGGCATAGAAGAATGGTACGCGAGAGGCGGTCCCAAAAATGTCTGCCGCAACGGAGTATGAATCGAGAATCTTTAAAATCGACCCTGCGAAAATCAATGCGGAGGCGATTTACGATGCGGCCTGCATCTTAAGGTCGGGGGGGCTTGTTCTATACCCAACCGAGACATTTTATGCGCTGGGAGCGATACCTGAGATTGTAGAAGCAGTGGAGAGGGTTTTTGAAATAAAAGGCAGGGACCTTGGGAAACCGTTGCCTCTTATCGCGTCGGACCTACAGGCCGTATTGGGCGCCGCATCCGGGTGGCCCGAATCGGCCGAGGCGCTTGCGCGTACGTTCTGGCCCGGTCCATTGAGTATGGTCATTCCCGCCGTTGCGTCTCTACCTGCCGTCCTGCACGCAAAAACCGGCAAAATCGCCATCCGCATCTCATCTCATCCGGTTGCCACGCTGCTGGCCCGGGCCTCGGGAGGACTTATCGTTTCAACCAGCGCAAACAGGGCGGGAGAGTCTCCTCCAAGAAGCCCGGGCGGTATCTCGGCTGAGTTGATCCTATCGGTTGAGGCATTACTGGATGCGGGAAATTTGCCTGGCGGTTTGCCTTCGGCTATAGTAGATGTTAGCGTTCAACCGGCCGCGCTGATAAGGGCGGGCAAAATAGCCTGGAAAGATATTCGACGGGTGATTGACCGGAAATCGGAGAACGGAAACAGGGAAACCAAAAAAGACAAATATCCACGCTGCGTGTAGTGTGAAGATTGACATCCGATATGTCTCAGAGTTCGAGAAGAATCGATAAGTGTTCATACTGATTGGGTTTTCGCTAATATTCTTGATCCTTACAGGCGCTTTTGCAGCCTCTCGCAGGTGGAAAAGGCTGGAAGGCGCATATCCCCGTATTGTGCTCACCGGCGGCGGAACGGGCGGCCATGTCAACCCGGCGCTGGCCATCGCAGAGGGCATAAAATCGCGTGATCCTGAAACGCGCTTTCTTTACATCGGTGTAAAAAATAAGGCCGAAAGCGTAATCGTTAACAAAGCTGGATATGAGCTTCGGTTTGTCTCGTCCGAGGGATATCCGGGCATTCGTCCGTCTTTTCGAACCTTGCGGTTTCTCTTTAAGCTAGGCCTGGGAATCGCTCAATCCATCATTGTTCTCATTGAGTTTGCTCCAAAGTGGGTAATTGCTACCGGGGGCTATGTGAGCGCGCCCGTCGTTATCGCTGCCATTGTATTGAAAAAACTCAAAATTGCTCGCGTGCAAATTTTGCTGCACGAGCAGAACAGCATTCCCGGCCAATTGAACGGTTTAATGGGAAGATGGGCTGACAAGGTGCTGCTTACGTTTCCCCAGACCCTTCGTTTTTTCCCGAACGCAACGGTTGCAGGCTATCCTATACGCCACTCGATCGTTGCTATCCCACCCGAGCAGGCCAGAAAAGGGCTTTCCTTCGAAATCCCGCAGGGCCGGGATGTGATATTCGCTTTTGGAGGGTCCCAGGGAGCGCGGACGATAAATCGTGCAATAGTCGATGCGCTTCCTTTCCTTCTCGAGCACAGGGACCGGCTGTTCATAATACACGGCAGCGGTCTGGCCAGCTCTGTTGGATACGATGCGGCGGCGGACACGGAACGGCGGATAGAAAAAACTCTATCCCCGGAACAAAGGGGTTTGCTGGGGGAATTATATTACCGGCAGGACTATTTTCACAATATCGGCGATATTTACTCGGTAAGTTCGCTCATCGTTTGCAGAAGCGGTGCGGGAAGCCTAAACGAGATTTCACGCATTGGAAAACCCGCTCTATTGGTCCCGAAAGTCAATCTGCCGGGCGATCACCAGGTGATGAACGCCCGAGCCATGAAAAGCGCCGGGGCCGCCGAGGTGCTGTTCGAAGACACGGTTATGGAGAACGGAGAACTGCTGGAGAAGCTCGATGGGCGAGTTCTGGCGCAAAAGATTTTGTCTCTGCTTGAAAACCCGGCGCTGCTGGGGTTGATGGGTGAGAAGAGCAGGGATTTTATGAGGCGAAATGCCACCGAGCGGATATTGAGCGCAATCTATGGAGATATGCGCTTTATGGATGGCAACGGCCTTCAGGCGGCAGCTTTCAGAGACTTGGCGGGAAACGCCCGGCTCCTGCAAATGCTCTCCGCTGCGCATGGGCTGTTGGGGCGGGATTTCGACCCCGCTTCGGTGGTGGACGACCCGGACGACCTTGCCTATTACCGTCACAGGGCGCCGGGGCTGCTGAGCCGCAAAGGCTGGCAGGACCGCAACCTGGGTATCAAACTGATAGGTCTTACGAAGTACAGAGAAAAAATCCCGACGCTGCTTACAATGCTCTCCGACAGAACCCCGGTAAGCAAAATAAAAAAACTTTTCGGAGGAGATTTCGAGCAAGTCGGGTTTATCCGCAGAAACATCGTCCAAGCACTTCAAGTTATGGACCACTTCGACCCTGATGTTGAAAAACATTTGCTTGCCGCCCTTGAGGACCCTTATTTCGAAGTACGAGTTCAGGCTTGCCGCAGCGCCGCTCATTTCGGTCCATTTTTGGTGGGAAAAAAATCATGGATAAACGGGATTGGCGGGTGTCTTGAAGATAATTGTTTCGAGGTTGTAATCGAGGCAGCCAGGGCCCTGGG
>OMSV01000040.1 GCA_900290385.1 Syntrophobacter sp. SbD2
CGTCACGTGTAAGAAATAGACGGGGGATGCCATGATGATCCCCGGAGCATTCAGCAGCTTATTTACGATCGTGCGGTGGTCGTCGTTGATCCAGCAGGCGCCCTTCTCCATGCAGAGAGCGCAACCGGTGCAGTATTTGATGTCGTGCTCACTCAGATTAATGATCTCAAGATCAAATCCGTTCTCCATGAGCGGCGCTCGAAGCATTTCAAGCATCAGGTTCGTACTGCCTATCCCGGCGTGGGGTGAACCGTTCAGGGCTACTATTGCAGCGTTAGCAGTCATTTTCTCCGTCTCCTTTTCCTCGATGTTGGATCTTGTTATTGGGTATTGCGGGGTGGCTTGGAACGAATCCTGCCGTGCAGCTCCATCCGAATGACTTTCTCCCGGTGGTATTATTCCCAGTTTCCGTTGATAGTACCCAGGGTAGCGCCTGGTTACAGGCACACCGATGCCTAACATAACGGCGGCCGGAAGAAGGCCCTCAAAAAGCATTTCATGAAAAGGCCCATGAAGGCTAAACACGTCCGGCACAAGGGTTAAGAGGCTGCTGAAGAAAAAAAGTATTGCCCAGACGCCGGTCAGATGATGATTGATCTTAATAAATACGGATGTGGTCCAAAGCGCTTCGGGCGTTTCCTTCCTGGCAAAAAACATCGTGAAAACCTCTTTGCCCAGCAGGGGCGGCACTACAGCAACAGCTAAAAGAATTATGTAGAGGAGTGTGCTCGCATGAGAGACCATGAACCGGCCCGCGTCCTCGGGCAGGATGTAGAGGGCCGCGGCAGCCAGGGCGAGGAAAATGGACATGCCCCAGTGGATCGGCGATGCCAGGTTCCTGCGGCAGAGATAGAAGATGGCGCAGGAATCGATCGCGAGGACAACGACACTTGTTTCACGAAGCAAACTCAGGTCCGAATGCCCTGCTCCGAATAGAAAAAGCAGGACTGCAACACCGGCAAAAGGAATTGCGTTGAGAACCGGGATCATCACTTTGTCTCTCCTTCTGTTAAGTCCCGCATGGCGGAGATCCTTCGCTGGAATAACCGGTCGATGATGTAGGCGCGGGTCATGTGGGCCGCTTTTACAAGTTCCATGGTCATGGATGCGTTCTGGAGGCTTGGAAGATCGCGCGTCAGTCTGCCGCGCAGGGCCATTTCATGGTCAACTATCTTCTCGCCCAGTTCCACATAATAGGTCAGGTCCTCCAACTGCATACCGGCAGCCATTCCACTGACAAGCAGCCGGCCCATTCCAACATCTCCCCCGTCAAAGCGGCCCTCCTGAGCGGGCAGAAGCATCTTCGCGCGCAGGAATTGCGACACCTGCTCCGGGCTTAAGCCTGTTGCTTCGCAGAATGCGGGAAGATCCAGATCGCCCTCTGATTGCAAAGGACCGAAGATGAGTTCATTGAGGGAAGCCCGCATGGACAACTCTTCCTCATCAGCGCTATCCTCAAGTATCCGCCGGATTTCAGAGAGCTTCAACCGGTGGTCATGCTGAAGTTGGCGAATGAGGCGAATGCGCGCCACGCTGAGCCGGTCATAATAAGCCATGTTGGTGCTCGTCCTGACCGGTTCGGGCAAAAGACCTTCACGAAGATAGTGCAGGATGGTGCCCTTGGGCACGCCGGTTGCGTTAACCAGGTCCTGCATCTTGAGCCCGGACCGTGTCGCCACTTGTGATTCTGTCGTTGTTTCTTTTTGCTTCGAAGTCATAGACTCTCCATCGATGGTAAAGGCAGAATAGAACAAGATGCGTAAAGTGTCAAGTGTTACTTTGCACTTTATGAAAGAATTTTTCTCACCAGGTTGCAATGCGGCGCCGCACAGAATGTTTTGTGCAGTTACTACAGTTACTTAGACTGATCTTTTGCTATTTTCCCTCCTGGATGCTAGTATCAGCCGCTGTCTTGACCGGGAATACTCCTCGTCAACCACTCGTCAACAGCGGGCGCTCGCAGCAGGGTTTTAGCCTGCGGTCAGCAACTCTGTGAGAGCAGGGCAGCGTCATTGAATTGTCCTCTCCGATTTCGGTTGGACATCTGTGCCTGCTGTGATGTAAACGTGTAGAGTTCGATGAGGGGGATTGCGAAGCAAAGAATAGAAGCAGGAAACACTAAGCAGGACATTATTGGCGCCTCGGTTTCTGCTTTTCATGATTTTTAATCGCGCTAACAGGAAGGGGGTTCAATGGAAAGGACGCTTTCGATAATCAAGCCCGATGGAGTCCGCAAAGGGCTGGCTGGAGAGGTCATGAGGCGTCTGGAGCAGGCCGGTATCAGGATCTGCGCTATGAAGATGGTACGGCTCACCCTGGACCAGGCCGGAATGTTCTACGCAGTCCACCGGGAGCGGCCGTTTTACAGCTCGCTTACGGAATTTATGACATCGGGGCCGATCGTTGCGATGGTGCTCGAAGGGGAAAATGTCATCCAGAGAAACCGGGAGCTGATGGGGGCCACCAACCCGAAAGAAGCCTTACCGGGTACGATCAGGCGCGATTTTGCAAACGATGTTGAAAAAAACATCGTCCATGGTTCTGACGGCCCCGAGACGGCTGCCCAGGAAATAAAGTTCTTCTTCAACGATCTTGAAATCCAACACTGAAGGTATGCATCAGAAACAGGCAAGGAGAGGTTTATAGATGAAAGGCCGGCGTCAAACAAAGAGATTGGGAGCTGCTGCGGCCGCTGTGGGATTAATCCTTGGGGTGTGCGGCTGCGCGTCAGTGCAAAAGACCGATACAGTTCAACCGACTGTGGCGGGCCAGGTCATGGAAAGCCATAAGGCGTCTGCCCCGGCCGGTGTTAGTTCCGCGCCTATGAGCGTTCCCTTCATTCCTCCGCCAAACAGCATCGACCTGTGCGGCGAGCCTGTCCCCCTCGAAAGGCAGGATGTGTATGAGCGGTTCGACAAGGAAGTCACGCTGATTGTCTATAATCACGCCCAGGTATATCTTTGGTTGAAGAGGATGGAGCGTTATTTTCCGATAATCGAGGAGCGGCTCCATCAATACAATTTGCCGGAGGATTTGAAGTACGTGGCCATTGTGGAAAGTGACCTGCTTCCGGATGCGTGCTCTCCCAAGGGGGCGGCCGGCCCGTGGCAGTTTATGCCTGGCACGGGAGCGGCTTACGGGTTGGGGCGGAGTGGATCGGTCGATAAAAGGTACGATTTTGAACACTCTACCGAGAGCGCTTTTCTTTTATTAAGCGACCTCTACAAAAAATATCATAGCTGGTCTCTGGCCATTGCGGCCTATAATTGCGGGGACAGGCGCATCCTTGACGAATCTCGCATCCAGGGCTCTCGCGACTACTATGACCTGAAGCTCCCTCATGAAACCGAGCGCTACGTTTTTCGAATTCTGGCGGTAAAGGCGGTGCTGAGTAATCCGAATCAGTATGGGTACGACCTGCCCAAAGGGTGGGGATACATGGAATTCAGGCTGGACCGGGTGAGCGTATCGCTGTCCAGGCCCGTGCCGATTCAGACGATAGCGAACGCTGCCGGCACAACATACCGCGAAATCAAGCGACTGAACCCGATTTTCCGGTCCTACGATATTCCTGCGGGCAATCATCAAATCAATCTCCCGATGGGGACAGGCAAGATATTCGAACAGAGCTTCAGGGCCGGAAATGAGGTCGCTGTCGGGAAGGTAAGCCCGGAAAACTCGACGGTAGAGGAGCAGGATTTATCTGCTCCTGCCGCACCGGCCGTTGCGCCGGCTAAGGAAAGGTCACCCAAGGCGAAACAAAAGGCCCGGGAGAAGATTTACCTGGTCAAGAAGGGGGATAGCCTCTCGGCTATTGCCCAGCGTTACCAAGTAAGCACGCAGGAGCTGAAATCCGCCAATAAGCTGAAATCAAACGACCTGAAAGCAGGACAGAAATTGCGGATTCCGTGAGCTGATATAGCAGCACCAGGGAGCAGGAATCTTTTTCCTTTCCGCTACCGGCTTTTGCGGGCCCCGGTTCGGGCGGTGGGATGTACGCCTTCGAGTCGCATTCTCCCCCAGGCCCTCCATGTTTCCGGTCCAAGCACCCTTTAGGAAAGGGGAGAGTATCTCGATTCCCTTGCCTGGGCCCGGTACAGGTCATGGGAGGGAAACCCCCTATCTTTGGATCAAGAAATCCGAACCGGAAACCTCCGGTGTCTGATAAGGGAAATTCTCATACGTTCATCCGGTGTTTTCGGATGGACATCAGATATGAGGGAAACAGTATGAGAAGAACGGGGTTGGTTTATGACGAAAGATTCAAGCTGCACAAGACCGGGCCGGGGCACCCGGAAGCTCCCGAAAGGCTGACAGTGATCCTGCGCGGCCTGGAGGCGGCAGACCTTCTCCCCAAACTCATCCCTATTCCGGCAACTGCCGCCGAAATGAGATG
>OMSV01000013.1:0-1816 GCA_900290385.1 Syntrophobacter sp. SbD2
GTATCTTATCCAGGTCCTCCTTCGAGAAATCCACCGAAACCAGATGAAGCTGCGCTGGAATTTCCCAACCCAACCCGGCGATGCGATCACGCTTGAAGGCCTGTGTCGCAGGATGATCTATCTCGAATACCTCGAGACTCTCCAGCATATCCCGGCAACGGAAGGCGAACGTATCCATCCCTGCCCCAAGAATAACATATTGGCGCACGCCCTGGCTGACGGCCCGAGCAAGGGCTTCCTCGGCATACCGGGCACGGCTGAGAACCGTAGCAGCGCTCGCCATGAGTTGCAGCACCCGTTCCAGTGCGCTCGTCTCATCCGGGCACGAAGCCGCGCCAACAGGGTCAACTGATCGCAACATTTCTATCAAACGCCTCGCAATAAGTGAGCGTTCCTCTTTGGTCAGCAGGCTATAGGCCAAAGGATCGTCAAATATTTTGGAGTCGTCGTAGAGCGCGTGATAGCCGCGCATGAATGCAGCACTAAGCGAGGTGCGGCTGACCTGATTCTTTTTCATTGGCATCGTCTCCCGTAGGATTTAACCTTGCCGCCTCATCTCACCACTTCAGTCCCCGCGTTCCCGGCCGATGCCTGTTCGATCGAATCAATCGAGCAGATCACGGCACGGTTTCCGCCTGACTTGATGAACTGGAGCGCGGCCTCTACCTTGGGCCCCATCGAGCCGGCCGGGAAGTGGTCCGCACGCAGGAAGCGTTCTCCTTGAGCGACGCTCATTTTGCGCAGGAACACCTCATCCGGCGTACCATACGAAATTGCCGCCCCTTCAACGTCTGTTGCGATTATCAGGACCTCGGCCCCGACTTCTGCGGCAAGTCTTGCGCTGGCCAGGTCCTTATCTATTACCGCGTCGATTCCGTGAAAAGCTCTCCCGTGCCGTATGACCGCAATTCCGCCTCCTCCGCACGCGATCACGATGAATCCCATGTCTATCAAACGTTTGATTTCCCGCTTCTCGATAATAGTGACAGGTTTGGGAGAAGCGACTACCCTCCTGAAGCCAAGGGGGGTGCTAACCGTAGGATATGAGAGCTGCGAGACATGATCTTGACTTAAAACCGGCCCGATAGGTTTTGACGGCGTCGAGAAGCCGGGGTCGCTCTCATCGACCAGTACATAGGTGAGCACAGTCACGATCAGGTTTTGGTGCTCTTCGTCCATTTCGCTCAGCTCGTTATCAAGCGTGGATTCGATCATGTAGCCGATCTGCCCCTGGGTCTGAGCTACGAGAATTTCGAGCGGGAGCCTGGGGATCTGGGGGCAGCATTCCTGCTGGAGCAGAAGGCGACCGACCTGGGGGCCGTTTCCGTGAGTGATTATTATGCGATATTTCTTCGAGAGGCGCGCGATCTGCGCCACAGGTACGCAAAGGTTTCTCAACTGCTCCTCTATTGTCCCGACCTCGCCCTTGCGGATCAGAGCATTGCCGCCAAGGGCAACCAGCAGAATCGGCCGCGTTTCATTTTCATGTCCTGTATTTGCGGGCAAATCTCTGTCATCCTTATATGTAATCTCAGAGACTTCAGGCGCCGACTAAGGCAGCGCCCATCCTGGCTGAGGCCCTGCCGCCCCACACCTACAAAATCCCTAGCTTCTCAAGCTTGTGCGCGAGCACGTCCTTTAGCAAAGGCGGGCCATGGTCCTTGTATTCGTAGCGTATCCGGATCGCCGGTTTATTTATGTGAAGAAGACCGTTGAGGTCCGCCGGGGTCGAAAAAACCACCAGGTCGCAATCGGCTCGGTTTATCGTTGCCTCCAGGTCCATTATCTGCTGCTCCGAGTAGCCCATGGAGGGCAA
>OMSV01000013.1:1826-7125 GCA_900290385.1 Syntrophobacter sp. SbD2
TATCGTTGCCTCCAGGTCCATTATCTGCTGCTCCGAGTAGCCCATGGAGGGCAATTGGTTGCCGATGTGAGGGTAGCGTTGGTAAGTGTCCCTGATCGACCCTACTGCAAAGGGCTGCGGCGCCACGATTTCCGCCGCTCCGAATTTGCGGGCGGCAATTGTTGCGGCGCCAAAAGGCATCCCGCCGTGGGTGATCGATGGTCCGTCTTCAACGACCAGCACGCGCCGCCCCCGAATGAGTTCGGGACTATCGGCCACGATCTGAGATTCCGACAGGATGATGGTTGCGCGTGGGTTGCTGGCGGCTATGTTTTCCCTGACCTTTTCCACGCCGGCCCCCGGGGCTGAATCAACCTTGTTTATGATCGCCACGTCGGCCATGATCATGTTGGTTTCCCCCGGGTAGTAGAGCAACTCATGGCCCGCCCGGTGAGGGTCGAAAACCACTATGTGAAGATGAGGGGCGTAAAACGGAGTGTCGTTATTGCCCCCATCCCAGATGATGATATCGGCTTCGGCTTCGGCCCGTTCGAGAACCAGGCCGTAGTCTATTCCCGCATAGACTACTATACCTTTCTCGATTAAAGGTTCGTATTCCTCGCGCTCTTCTATGGTGCACTTGTTCGACTCGAAATCTTCATAGGCCGACAGGCGCTGGACCACCTGTTTTCTAAGATCTCCGTAGGGCATGGGGTGACGTACAACGACAATACTCTTGCCGAACTGGTGTTTGAGTATGCCGGCGATCTTGAGGGTGGTCTGGGACTTTCCGGCGCCGGTTCGCACCGCACAGACCGCAATGACCGGCTTTTTGGACTTTAGCATAGTGTAGGTAGACCCCAGAAGTATGAAATCGGCCCCTTCGGCTATCGCTATGGCCGCCTTGTGCATCACTTCCTGGTATGAAACGTCGCTATAGGAAAAGGCCACCATGTCGATGCGACGCTCACGGATGAGCCTTGCCATGTCCCGTTCGGCACAAATGGGGATTCCATCGGGGTACAACTCTCCGGCCAGCTCAGCAGGATATGTCCGTCCTTCGATGTTGGGTATCTGGGCGGCTGTAAAAGCAATTACCCTGTAGCGGGGATTTCCTCTGAAGTAGACATTGAAGTTGTGGAAATCACGTCCGGCCGCACCAACGATTATGACTTTTTCGATCATCCGCAACCCCACGTGGAGCGGGAAACGAGAAGCGCGAAGCAAAAGCCCATTCCCCCTTCATGCTTCATACATCATGCTTCTCGCTTCCTGCTTCTCCTGTAGTCCGTCCAGCGCCCTTCTCAGGCGATCAAGGAACTCTTTCCTCGGGACCTCCCTGGCACCAAACCTTTTGAGGTGTTCAGTCGTCGTCTGGCAGTCTATGAATTCGAAGCCCAGGCCGTCCAGCAAGCGCACCATGGATACCAGCGCGACCTTTGAAGCGTCGCTCATGGCCGCAAACATCGACTCGCCAAAAAAAACCCTGCCAATGGCTACTCCGTATAGCCCTCCCACCAGCCGGCCTTCATAGCGGGTTTCAAATGAATGGGCATATCCAAGTTCGTGGAGCGCTACGTAGGCCTCGATCATTTCCCCGGTTATCCAGGTCTCCTCGCGGGTTTGAGCGCACGCGCGGATCACCTCTTCAAACGAGGTGTCCATCGTGACGGTGAAGACCTGTTTTTTAATAACCCGCCTGAGGCTGCGCGAAATTTTTAACTCGCCGGGGAACAGGACCAGCCGCGGGTCGGGGGACCACCACAGTATCGGACTCGGGTCCGAATACCAGGGGAAAATCCCATGGGCGTAGGCTAGCAGGAGCCGTTCAGGCGACAGGTCGCCGCCGACGGCCACAAGACCGCCGGGATCGGCAAGCGATGGATGCGGAAAGATGAATTGGTTTGTGAGACGGTAAACCGGCATATAGATTGACCAGTGAAGAGTGAGCGGTGAGCGGTTTGTTTTTTCTATTCACTGTTCACCGTTCACTGTTCACCGTTGTTCCCTAGGTGGTCAGCTCCTGTTCGACATTTTGCGCCAAGCTCCTGTCAGGGAACTGGAAGACCAGGTTCTCGGTCCTCAGGGTCTCCGAGTCTTCAGGGTGTGCATCCTCCGGCCTGTAAATCTTTACCCGTCCGCCTTTGATAAGCTTTCCAAACAAGATTTCGTCAGCCAGAATATCCTTTATTTCAGACTGGATGAACCTTGCAAGCGGCCGCGCGCCGAAATTGGAGTCATAGCCCGATTCAGCAAGCCACCTCCTGGCTCCTGAGCTAAGCTCGAAACGGATGTTTTTCTCTGCGAGCTGCTCTTCAACTTCTTTCAGGAACTTGTCGACGATCCGCTCCATAATCCCGAGGCTAAGACCGTTGAACGGAATAATACCGTCGAGACGGTTGCGAAACTCGGGGCTGAAGAGGTTTTCAACGGCCTTCATGCCCTTGGCCACCCGAGTGTCCTGCTGCTCGGCGCCCGCAAACCCGATCAAAGGCACGTTCATCTCCCTCGCGCCGGCGTTGGAAGTCATGAGCAGGATCACATTTCTGAAATCCGCCTTCTTGCCGTTATTGTCGGTCAAGGTGGCATGATCCATTACCTGCAGAAGGATGCTGAACAGATCGGGGTGCGCCTTTTCGATTTCATCGAGAAGCAGGACCGTGTAGGGGTGCTTGCGGATGGCGTCGGTCAGAAGTCCTCCCTGCTCAAAACCTATGTNNCCCCGGTGGGACCGATGAGAAGAAAGGACCCGATCGGTTTTTCAGGAATCCGCAAACCGGCCCGCGACCTTTTTATCGCCTTTACCAGCATCTCAATGGCCCGGTTCTGCCCGAAAACGGTTCTCTCAAGCGCTTCATCCAGGCTCTGGAGCCTGAGCTGATCGGCAGAGGTGACGCTTCGGGCTGGAATCTTGGCTATCCTGGCCACCACAACCTCGATATCCCGCACGCCGACTATTCTTCGAATCCTTTTGTCTTTTTTCAGCCGCAGACTTGCCCCGGTCTCATCAATCACGTCGATCGCCTTATCGGGCAGATATCTGTCGTTTACGTACCTGCCCGCCAACTCTGCGGCAGCCCTGAGCGAGCCGTCCGTGTACTTTACCCCATGATGCTGTTCGTAGTACGGCCTCAGCCCCTGGAGTATCCGGTAAGTCTCATCGACCGAAGGTTCGTGGATTTCCACCTTTTGAAAACGGCGGCTTAGCGCCCGGTCTTTCTCGAAGTGGTTCTTGTATTCCTCGTAGGTCGTTGAGCCTATGCAACGCAGTCCCCCCGCCACCAAGACCGGCTTAAGGATGTTGGAAGCGTCCATGGAGCCGCCGCTCGTGGCGCCGGCCCCCACCACGGTATGGATTTCATCTATGAAAAGGATCGCTCCGCGCTTCTTTTTGAGTTCCTGAATCACGCCTTTGAGGCGCGCTTCGAAGTCGCCCCGGAACTTGGTGCCCGCAAGAAGCGCCCCCATATCGAGGGCATAGATCTCGACCTTGAAGAAAGCAGGCGGGACATCCCTGTTATGGATTTTGAGCGCAAGGCCCTCCGCTATGGCGGTTTTACCCACCCCCGGGTCCCCAACGAAAATGGGGTTATTCTTGCTGCGCCTGCCAAGTATCTGGAGCGTTCTCAGAATTTCCTCATCACGGCCGATAAGAGGATCGATCAGACCCTGGGCGGCCTTTTCGATCAGGTTTACGGTAAAGCTTTCGAGGGCGCCGGCTTTGTGGTTCGGCTGGTCCTGGGGCGAAGAAGGCGACTGAAACTCCCCTTCCTCAGGGTCGGAAACCTTGGAGACGCCGTGCGAAATGTAGTTAAGCACGTCCAGCCTCGATATTCCCTGAGATTTGAGGAAATAGACCGCATAGGAGTTCTCTTCGAAAAACATGGCCGCCAGAATGTCGCCCGCGTCAACTTCTTTTTTCTCCGCTCCCTGCACGTGCATTAGCGCACGCTGCAAGACCCGCTGAACCGCCAGGGTTTGAATCGGGTCCTGCTCCGTCCCTTCGGGCAGTTTTTCCAAACGCTCATCGAAATACTTTTCCAGGCGCTCTTTGAGCTTATCGAGATCGGCCCCGCATTGGTGCAGGATACGTCTGCCGGTCACGTCATGAACAATGGCGTAAAGGATATGCTCCAAAGTGAAAAATTCATGCCTGCGCTGTTTAGCTTCCTTAATGGCCGCCGCAAATGTGAGTTCGAGCTCTCTGTTGATCATATTATGCTTCTTCCATAGTGCACCTGAGCGGAAACCCGCTCTTTTTCGCCAGATGGTGCACGATCTCTACTTTAGTTTCAGCCACATCTTCGGTAAAAATCCCGCAGACGCCGGATCCCGTCTTATGGACCAGGAGCATAATTCGAGTGGCCTCAGCGGCGTTTTTATGGAAGACCTGCCGGATAATTTCAACGACGAATTCCATTGTAGTATAGTCGTCGTTGTGCAGCAGGACTTTGTACATGGGAGGCAGTTCAAGTTCGTGCTCAACCTGCTCTTCCAACTCCTCCCTGTAATCAGGATGATAATCACTCATCCCGTTCCCTCCGCATCCAGAGTTAAATGAAAGGAAAGTCTTCTGCTCATTGTTGTCAATTATAATATAATGTATCAGGTTGTCATTGTAACAGAATCGAAAAGTGCGGGTTAATTATCAAAACGGAGAGCTAACTTGGCAGGCAACAGTTTTGGACGCTTATTTTCGGTAACCACCTGGGGAGAATCGCACGGCGAGGCCCTGGGCGCCGTCATCGACGGCTGCCCGCCCGCAATCCCCCTGAGCCCCGCGGACATTCAGAAGGACATGGACCGCAGGAGACCCGGAAGGGCGCTTACCTCACCACGCGCCGAGACCGACACTGTTGAAATCCTCTCGGGGGTCTTCCAGGGTCTCACAACCGGGACCCCAATAAGCTTGATTATATACAATCACGATGCGCGAAGCAGCGACTACTCGGAGATTTCGCGGCTATATCGCCCCGGTCACGCCGACAGGACATATGAACAGAAATACGGTTTAAGGGACTGGCGGGGCGGAGGCAGAAGTTCCGCCCGCGAGACCGCAGCCAGGGTGGCTGCCGGGGCGGTCGCCAGGAAGTTTCTCGACGGGCGCGGGATTTGCGTGCAGGCCTTTACCCTTGCACTTGCAGGGGTGCAATGCCGCGACTTCGACCCTGAGGAAATAAATAAAAACCCGCTCTACTGCCCGGACCCGCAAGCGGCGCAAGCGATGCTGGCCCGCCTCGAAGAACTCCGGGCAGCGGGGGATTCGGCAGGGGGGATTGTGGAAATCCGCGCCAAAGGGTGCCCTGCCGGTCTTGGCGAG
>OMSV01000013.1:7135-11791 GCA_900290385.1 Syntrophobacter sp. SbD2
AAATCCGCGCCAAAGGGTGCCCTGCCGGTCTTGGCGAGCCGGTATTCGACAAGCTTGACGCCCGGCTGGCGGCCGCAATCATGTCGGTAGGCGCGGTCAAAGGGGTCGAAATCGGAGAAGGATTCAGGGCGGCGGGCATGCTCGGCAGCCAAAACAACGATCCGATCACGCCCGAGGGCTACGAATCAAATCACGCGGGTGGAATCCTGGGAGGGATCTCCACAGGCATGGACATAATAATAAGGGCCGCAGTAAAGCCGATCCCGTCGATCTCCAAGTCCCAGCGCACGGTGGACGCAGGCGGCAAACCCACCCACATCAGCGTAAAAGGCCGCCACGATATTTCCGCCATTCCAAGGATCATTCCGGTCCTGGAAGCGATGACCCTGCTGGTGCTGGCCGATTTTATGCTCCATCCCCAGCCGAGGCTGGGATTTTGATGGAATTTAAGGATTTAGTTCAGGGACAACATCAACCTCCATACGATCCTGTCCGCGAATTATGGTGAGCCTTACCCGATTTCCGACGGGCCACTCGGCGAGGAACCTGTGAATGTGGTCCACACTGGCCACCTCACGCCCATCTATGGCTACGATGACATCGCCTTCTCGAACACCGCCTCGCGCGGCAGGGCTTTGCGGCGCTACCGCCATGACCTCGACGCCGAACTCCGCGCTCAGCCGATGAAAGCGCACCAGACGCCGTGCGAGCGGGCGTTGTTGGGCAGTTATCCCCAGGTGTCCGCGCCTCACTCTTCCGAACGCCAGTAGCTGAGACACCACCCACTTTGCCGTATCGGAAGGGATGGAGAAACCTATCCCCTGGGCCATGACAATGATGGCAGTATTGAGCCCGACGACCCGTCCTCTGGAATCAACCAGCGGGCCCCCTGAATTGCCGGGATTGAGAGGCGCCGTGTGCTGGATGATGTCCTCTATGAGCCGTCCATCGGCGCTTCTGAGGGCCCGGCCAAGTGCGCTCACGACACCTGTGGAGACTGTTGACTGGAAGCCGAAGGGGTTTCCTATAGCAATCACGAGTTGCCCCACCCGCAGGGCTGACGACTCTCCTATCGAGGCATAAGGCAGAGTCGATCCATCTGCTCTTATAAGAGCAAGGTCCGTTGCAGGATCGGCGCCGATCAGCGCAGCATCAAGGCTTGTTCCATCCTGGAGCGTGGCGGTCAAGCGCTTGGCACTGCGAACGACATGATCGTTGGTGAGAATGTAGCCATCCGGGGTGATGATCACCCCGGAGCCTGATCCGCCCTGCCCCGGTTTTCTCTCGATTTTTGCCGAAATACCGACTACCGCTGGTCCCACTGCATCCACCACGGTTATTACAGCACGTGAATAGGCGTCAAGGAGTTCGACATCCCCCCTTCCTTCAGCGCTAACCTCGCAGCGGTTAAGCGGTTCTCCGGCCTCTCCGTCATCTTTTATCAGATTAAAAGCGCGCTGAAAGTCCTTCACTTCCATTTGCCCTCCTCGCTGGGCTACGAATCAAGTCAGGGGCAGGCTTGGGATCCCGGCCGCCGGTCCCACCGCACCGTGGAATCAGTGAAGTTCGGAGTTTATGGTTTCTTCCAGCCGATCTTTGTCCAGCCCGCACACAATCCGATTCCCGATCTCGATAACAGGCGCCCCACATGCTCCTCGAGTCGCCTCGAGCATGCGTTTATGAGCCTTCACATCGGAGTGAATATCATAGACCTTGAAATCAATCCCTTTGTCCTCAAGGTATTCCCTGATCTTATCGGTGTCCGGAGACATTGGGCGCACGTACACATTAACTTCTTTTTCCATTGTATCTCCTTTCACATTAGCTGTTTGAGTCCTTTATTAAATTTCTATCCGCTCGGGTCCGTGTCAAGACGACAAGGTGAATTGATCTCGCTTCTGTACACCCAAAAATCATAATCAACCACGAATATCGCTTTAGACAAGCAAGTGAAATTTTCGAGGGCGGCGCCTTCCTCTCTTTGGACTATAAGTCGCTTCCGTATAAATTCCAGATAGACACCGGTAATGAAACAGGTTTATTTTTGTAATCTAAAATCGTTACCTCGTTTTTATGACCTCGCGGAATAACCATGCGGGGCAGACGACTTGTTCGCTCATTCTTGCGTTTCAAAAATGGAGGGGTGCCATGCTCCCACGGTATCTGAGACTTATGACTCTTTTACTCTTCATTTCAGCAAGTACACCCCAATCCTTGACTATGAACGCTTACGCCGGGCTTTCCGAGGGCATAGCGGCCTATCAAAGAGGTGATTACGCTTCTGCGCGTCAGGAGATCAGCGCTTTGGCAGAGAGCGGTGACGCCGTAGCCCAGTTTTGGATGGGTGCAACATACCAGAAGCTTGGGGAAAAAGTTGAGGCTGAGAAGTGGTACCGGCAAGCAGGAGAACATGGGAATACTGATGCGCAATTGGCTTTGGGTCGCTTGTATTATGCAGGGGATGGTGTCCAAAAGGACTTTATCGAAGCAGGGAAGTGGTTTCGCGAGGCTGCAGAGCAAGGTAATGCCAAGGCTCAGCATCTTCTCGGGATGCTGTACGATCAGGGCGAGGGGGTTGCACAGGATTATGCCGAGGCCCTTAGATGGTTTCGCAAATCGGCAGACCAGGGTGATGATGAGGCGCAATGCTATCTTGGCCTGGCCTATGCCAAAGGGAAAGGGGTCCAGCAAAACTACGCAGAGGCTGCGAGGTGGTTTCAATCGTCAGCAGACAAGGGAAACGCTTTAGCACAACTAAACATTGGACTTGCTTACGAGCATGGGCTCGGCGTGAAAAAGGACCACGCTAAGGCAACGTATTTCTTCTTGTTAGCGGCGGCGGGAGGCCAACGGGAAGGGCAATACCATTATGGACTCAGGCATGAAGAGAGCGCAAGACTCGAGTATGAAAAGGGCGCAACAAGAGGAGATCCAAGGGTCTATAAGACAGCCTTCTCCTATTTCATGCAAGCAGCCAAGAAGGGGCATCCGGATGCTCAGATGAAAGTAGGCGCAATGTACACGCTGGGCAAGGGGGTACCGAAGGACACCACGGAAGGAGCGACGTGGCTGCTCAAGGCAGCTCAACAAGACCAGTCTGAAGCACAGTTCCTCCTGGGGATGGACTATGTTGCGGGGGACGGCGTTCTGTAAGACTATGTTCAGGCATATATGTGGTTTGATTTTGCGGCCTCGCGAGGCAACATGAAAGGTCGAAAGCAACGAGATAAACTTGCAAAGAAAATGACACCATCCCAAATAGCCGAGGCTCAGCAACTTGTAAAGGAACGGCAACCCAAAGACATTACCCTGGTTGTCGCGAACGAGGCTGAGGATAAAGTGGTTCTCGCCCAGGTACCCGCAAAGCAGGTTGAGGACAACGTGCTTCTGGACCTGGTGCTCAAAAAAGAGTCCTACAAAGGCTACTATACGGTTGTTGCTCCAAGAACCAGCATATCGAACTACACCCAAGACGACAACGTCGATGCAGCGGCTGTCCGTGACGAATATTTACGTATTATTAGGTTAGTACTGCTAGAAATCAAGATTAGGGGCTACGATCTAAAACCACTAACTGAAATGCTGCTCGATCGAAACCTGCACTCCACAAAGTTAAATCTCAGATCGTCCCCTAAAGCTGGATACGTAGTTGACTACAAGGAAGAGTACAGCAGGTATTTCGAGGAAAAAGGTGGAGGTTGGAAGAGGCTACGTGCAGAACACCCGAAAGCCAGTGGAAGGACTCGCATATCCCTCCCGGCATATGACCCGCAAAGTCCAGTGCTCCTCATCTATTTCGGCACACAATTTGATTGGACCGCAGGGGCCGGCTTCATTGTTGCCTACAGGTATGAAAACGGCAAACTGGATGAACTGGGCCGGGTCCAAATGTGGATATCATGAAGCGGAGCCAGGAGATCTTGGATCATCAATCAGGGACTGAACGCCACCAAGGATACTTAATAAACCGCTGATCTATTTCTCTCATCAGGAGAAAGCCTGTATCGGACATGATCTTTGCACCTTGAAAATCAATGCTGATGGACCGGTCAAATACGGGCCTAATGGCCCCTCTTTGTCTGTCACCAACCGCGCGCATCCAGATTTACCTCCCTCTTACGACTTTGCGCCATGATATAAGATAGTTGGGGCAAACGCAGTATAATTCTCGGGCATGCTCACGCATAATCCAGGATGAAAGCAGGGGTTTGTTTAACGGTATTCGGGTTGCCCCGAACCGATCCGGATTCAGAATGACAAACCGTTCAAGGACAAATGATCGAAATCTCAGCGCCTGTGCGCTAAATTTTTTGTCCCCGCCTCCCCGCTCTTCCGCGTCTGTCATGGCCGCCGCCGCTCAGGTACGGTTCCACCAGCCGCCGCCAAGCGCCATGAATAGAGCTGCGCTATCAGCAAAACGGTTTGCCCGGGCCTGCGCAAGATTTATCAGGGCCTGTTGCCAGCCCTGTTCGGCGGCGAGCACCGCCGGGTAGTTAACCGAGCCGAGTTCCAACTGTCTGCGTGTAAGCTCAAAGGTTCGCCGTGTGGCGCGTTCTGCGGCTACTGCCGCCTTAAGAGCGTCTGCATCGGACTTGGAGCGCGTGCAGCGTATCCGCCACGTTCTGGAAGGCGTTTATAACGGCGCTGCGATACTGC
>OMSV01000168.1:0-427 GCA_900290385.1 Syntrophobacter sp. SbD2
TGGGAGGGCTTCATCCCGGGACTCGGTCAGGGTGCTATATACAAGTACCACATCGTCTCCAGGCAAAACTCATACCGGGTAGATAAGGGCGACCCTTATGCCAGGCATTGGGAAACTCCGCCCAAAACGGGTTCCATCGTTTGGGACACGAGCTACGACTGGAATGACGGGCAATGGATGGCCGGCCGTGCGAAAGCTAATGCCTTGAACGCCCCATGGTCAACTTATGAGGTCCATTTAGGTTCATGGAGGCGAGTGACCGAACAGGAAAACCGCTCGATGAGCTATCGCGAGATGGCGGAGTATCTTCCGCAATACCTGGGACAAATGGGTTTCACACATGTTGAATTCCTTCCCATCATGGAGCACCCGTTCTATGGGTCCTGGGGATATCAGACCAGCGGCTACTTCGCCCCGACCTCGCGCT
>OMSV01000168.1:437-9099 GCA_900290385.1 Syntrophobacter sp. SbD2
TACTTCGCCCCGACCTCGCGCTTCGGGACCCCACAGGATTTAATGTACCTGATCGATGTGCTGCACCAACACGGGATCGGGGTCATTCTCGACTGGGTGCCCTCGCATTTCCCGAGCGACGAATTCGGGCTGTCATTTTTCGACGGTACGCACCTGTTCGAGCACCAGGACCCCCAAAAAGGGTTCCATCCCGAGTGGAAAAGCTACATCTTCAATCACGGGCGCTATGAAATCAGGGCATTTCTCATCAGCAGCGCTCTTTTCTGGCTTGACAAGTATCACGCGGACGCACTGCGGGTGGACGCCGTAGCGTCGATGCTCTACCTGGACTATGCGCGTCAGGAGGGCGAATGGATTCCCAACATTTACGGGGGCAAGGAGAACCTGGACGCAATTTATTTCATAAAGCGTTTCAATGAAATGGTTTACCAGGAATATCCCGACGTACAGACGATTGCCGAGGAGTCCACCTCATGGCCGATGGTATCGAGGCCTGCCTACGCGGGCGGCCTGGGATTCGGCATGAAGTGGAACATGGGGTGGATGCACGATACCCTGGAGTACTTTTCAAAAGATTGCATTTACAGAAAATTCCATCAAAATCAGCTTACTTTCAGCATCTGGTACGCCTTTTTCGAAAATTTCACTCTCCCCCTGTCTCATGATGAAGTCGTGTACGGAAAAGGCTCGCTTTTGCGTAAGATGCCCGGAGACGACTGGCAGAAATTCGCAAACCTGAGGCTTCTTTTCGGCTACATGTTCGGCGAACCCGGCAAAAAGCTCATCTTCATGGGCGGCGAATTCGGGCAGTGGGACGAGTGGTATCACGAACAAAGCCTGGCATGGGACCTTCTCGATTATCCTGCGCACCAGGGAGTTCAACAATGGGTCCAGGACCTCAACCGATTGTACCGGGAAGAACCTGCCATGCATCAGCTCGATTTCAGCGGCGCAGGATTCGAATGGATAGACTTTCGCGACGCAGACTCGAGCGTGATCGCTTTTCTGAGAAAGCCGGCGGCCGGCAACGATTTAATAATGATAGCCGCCAATTTTACCCCTGCGCCACGTACAGACTACCGGTTCGGGGTCCCACATGCGGGCTGCTGGCGGGAGCTTCTAAATAGCGACTCAAAGGTTTACGGCGGGTCCGGTTACGGCAATTTCGGGGGCTTGGACGCAGTTCCGATACCCAGTCATGGTCACAACTATTCCCTTTCACTGGTTCTGCCGCCCCTCGGGATCGTTTTCCTGAAAAGCGAAGCCCACGCCGCCGGGACAATGCCGCCACAGGAGCAACCGGCCCCGGGTGAATGAAGCTGCGGGCGGGACTAAGTCTCCACGAACCGTTAATGCACGGAGTCTTCCGGCTTTGATTTAATCTTGTGCCACAGTGAAAATGAGGCCTCCTTGACGGCCTCGAGCAATACGCGCACCGTTCCGGCGATCTCGTGCTCTTTTGCCCCCTTGACCAACTGGTGCTCGGTGACCTTGATGGACCTGTTTTCGGCTATCACATCCAAGATTCGCCGGCTGTCACGGTCACGCGTCAGGTCCACGCCCTCCGAAAAAAGATAGTTTATAAGCTCGCCTCCGTCGGTAACTATGAAAAGGTCCTCCCTGTCGCCGACCCTGCGGATGTGGATTTCGATCCGCTCGTTATTCGGCAGGACCCAGTCTGTTGCAATTAGAAACCCGCCGCCGGTCGGCGTAACATCCCAGCCCCGGGAAAAATCCTCAGCAAGCGCTTCCAGAATTTCATTCTCATCCATTATTGCTCTCCTCAACAGGCCCTATGAAAAACCCAATTACTTTATAGCATCCTGAATCCGTCAACGAACAAATATAATTTCCATTTCCGTTTGCAATCTTCACAATCNNTTCCATTTCAATTTGCAATCTTCACAATCGGCATGCATTGCATTTTGAAATGATTCGCCTTTTTTCCCAAGACCTGAGGATATCTAAGTAACCGAAATAGAACAACATGGCTTATGTCCACCAAGCGGCATGCATATTGCCCTGCCAGGGTGATGAAAAAGGATTGGAATTCGACCTGGTAAGTGGGGCTCTGGCATTAAAGTTCGAAAGATTATCCGAAATTGTGCCAAAATTGGCCCGGCAACCGGACATGGTACATTTCCGTACCTCTTCGGCTTTATCAATTACGTTGCGCGAACATAACGGGACAGTTGCGCAGCAAGAATCTCCTTGCATTAAGTATTATTATTTCGGTATGTTAGGCACCTTGGGACAGGCGCCTTTCAAAAATCACATCCGGCGCGCCGTTATGTGTATCGAATTCTGCTCTTTGAAATTCTTACCCCCGAATGCAAATCTATATTCTTCGTCAAAAGCGTTGCGGTCCGGTCAAGAAATGCTGGACTGATATGGATTTTCGTCCGGACGGATTCAAACGAAAACTGGAGGCTCAAGAAAGGCAGTTCCAAACTCAACATTAAAAAAGGGGCGAATGCAATGAACTCATCGGCAATCAGAAAGAAAGCTCTGGAGTGTACGAAGGCTAGATTGGTAAGAGGCATACTGATTCTTTTCCTGTTGATCCTTTGGCCGGGGATGGCACATTCAACACCTTCAACGACCTACTGGACGCCAATGACTTTGGATATTCAGTCCTTTGGTGTAGTCCACCTCGGCGTGGACAATTATTTCAGCAACTCCAGCGCTTTCCCCACAGATTTCGGAGTCACGGTCGGTGTGATTCCAGGCGACAAACTTCAAATGGAGGTTGGGATAGATTTTTTTGCGAACACCTATAAACCCGACTTCGCAATAGAGAATCAGCATCCAGTGTCTTTCAACGCAAAGATCGGCTTCTTGGAGGACACCTTGTGCAAGAATGCCCCAGCCCTCCAGATTGGTATTTTCGATGCGGGTTTCCGCTCTTCGGTCCAAGCCACGGATTTCACCAATGCGGAGATAGTATACGGGGTAATCGGCAAAAGCATTTGTAATCTGGGGCGATTCTCCGTTGGGCCATACTTTGGACTCCCCCAAGCGATGCGCAGCAGCACAGGGAACCTGCAAAACGTAGGAGCTATGGTTGCATGGGACTATGGGTTCTGCAAGGTGAAAGACGCCTGCGGTAATGAATACAACAAATTCGTTCTGTGCGCGGATTATGCTTCCGGAAACAATCTGCTCGGCGGCGGGGGCCCCGGTCTTTACTATTACTTCACAAAGGATATAGACGTTCTGACTGGACCTGTATTTTTTAACGATCCAGCCATCAATGGGCGCTGGAAATGGACTGTCCAGTTCGACTGGAATCTTCCGGCCCTGTTCAAGTAATCGAAACAATCCTTTCTCGAAGGCCCATGGGTGGTTGTTCGGCACATGGCATGCACATTGCCCCGCTGTGTAGTTGATAGCCAATTGTAATAAGTGCTCCTAACCGGTCTGAGGCAGGCTGCCGTTAACCGATGCGGCCGCGAACTACCTGGAAGCCAACTCGTTAGACTCTGATTCCATCCATTTTTACGGCGGCATAAACCTTACCGCTACGTTCTGAGGCAAATTGGAGATCGGGTGAAGGGAATCGGAGCCTTCGCCCCTTCCCCCCTGGAATTGCGAAAGCCCATCACATATCACTTGCATGTTCGGCCGGGAAATCGTATGGTCTTCCCGGCTTAATTTTTCTCCGGCAGAATCCAACCTAAAATGCGATTCAGACTCATGACGCACAAGTTAGATTCTTAATTCCCGGTCATAAATGCTGTCGGAATAGATGAGCAAAAGCAGAAGTTTCTCCTCTGCTTTGCATCGGCGAATGCTCAGCCAAGAGTTTCGGCCTGCCCCATGCAAGTGCGGACCCCGATCCTTAAGGCATCGCTCCACGGCAGTTCCGGGTGCTCAACACAAGATCTTTATGACAACCGCATAATAATGCAGGCATTTTCATCGTAGGGCCATTGCGGACAGGAACACCCAAGGGAATAGACTTTGTATAATTGCACTTGGAAAGAGTTTTAACCTGGAGAGGAGACAATCATGGCAAAAGAGGATTATTTCAAATGGGCGGAGTCGGTCTTGGATCCGTCGATGGCCTTTGAAAAACCTGAGGCTTTGGCTGACATCAAGGTGGTCGAGCTTGCCACATTGATCCTGGGGCCATCGCTTCCCGCCATTATGGCCGAGATGGGAGCAACGGTTTTTAAAGTGGAGCTTCCAGGCGCCGGAGATACCATGCGCTCCTTGACTCCTCTTGCCAGGTTTCATAATGAAGCGGCTTTGGGCTGGCTCAAAGAGGCCCGCAACAAATACCATCTCGCCGTTGATGTCCACCACGAAGAGGGCAAAAAACTGTTCAAGGAGCTGGTGAAGCGTTCGGATGTCGTGGTTGAAAACGTGCGCGCCGGCACAATGGATCGCTGGGGACTTGGTTACCGGCAATTGAAGGAAATCAATCCCAGGCTCATATACATCGCCTTGAGCGGCTTCGGCCAGTGGGGGACTTTTGTAGAAAGGCCTTCCTATGACGCTATTGCGCAGGCAGAGTCTGGCATGGCCTGGATCACCGGTTTTCCTGATAAGCTCCCTCTGAAATCGGGCATCTGGCTGGCCGACTATTTCGGCGCACTCATGGGAATGGTTGGAGTGATGGCTGCATTGGCCCACAGAGACCGTACGGGAGAAGGTCAGTTCATTGAGATGTCACAAGCTGAAAATATGATCCGTGCCCTGGACTGGACATGGCTCTGGCAGCATTATAGCGGGAAGGGCCGGGAACGCCATGGGAATCGAGACGTGAGTATCTGCCCTTCTGATATTTTCCCATGCAAAGATAACATGATGGCCATTGCTGCTGCTACCGAAGTTCAATTCCGGGGCCTTTGCACTGCCATGGGCAAGCCTGAGCTCTGCGAGGACCCAAGGTTTAAGACTCATGCGGCCAGGTTAGAAGAGGAAAATGCGGTGGTTCTGCTCGACGTCATTCGCTCCTGGAGCGCCGGTAAATCCAGTGCCGAGATCGATAAACTGGCCGGAGAGTATGGCTTTGCCGCCCATAAGGTCTGCGATGGCAAAGATCACTTCGAGGATGAGCATCTTATCAAGCGCAACTTTACCTGTACCGTCGACGATCTCGTTTACGGCGAAATTGTCGAGGAAGGGATTGTGCCGAAATTTTCCGAAACACCCGGCCGTATCAAATGGGCGGGAAGACCTGTAGGCTTTGATAATGAATACGTTTTGAAGCGCTTCCTGGGACTGAGCGCTGAGCAGATCCAGTTTCTGAAGGATCACAATATCATAGGAAAATGGGTGGACAATCCTCCGGGCAGAAAACCTCCCGCATCCTGGGACGGCAAGAGCGGGATTAAGCTGGGCTGATCTCATTTAACACCGATAATTCCAAAGCTTTACATACAGAGGAGCAAAATCCAATGTCGGATCAAGACAAAGACAAGAAGACGGACTGGCGTGATTGGGTTAGAGAATCGGATGATCCAGCCAGGGCATTCACCAAGCCGGAGGCGCTGGACAACCTTACTGTGTTGGATTGCAGTTATGCCAACATGGCCGGTTGTTTCGCAACATCCATTCTTGCAGAATTTGGTGCGGAAGTGATCCGTATCGAACCACCCGATGGTGATCCGGTACGTTCATATTCACCTTGGGGTTTTATGAATAAAGGCACCGGCCTGGGCTATCTAAATGAAGGCCGCAACAAATTCCACGTGACTTTGAATCTCCAAAAACCTGAAGGCAGGCAAGTTTTTAGTAAATTGGCCAAAACTGCCGATATAGTGGTGGAAACTTTCCTCCCTGGCGTCATGGATGAGTGGGAAATCGGATACAGGCAACTGAGCGGTTTCAACCCGCGACTCATCTATTGCGCCATTTATACTTACGGACANNGATTCCGGCATCACCAGCATAACTGGTGAGCGCCCTGAGGACCCTGAACACCCTAAGCCTTCAGAGGTGCCGACAAGACAGGGAAACTGGATGGGCTGGTATGCGGGAGGCGCCTGGGCGTCAGCAGCAATGCTCGTCGCACTGCATCATCGAGTCAATTCCGGCAAGGGCCAGTTTATAGACGTATCCCCGGGGGAAGCCTTCGGGCGTTGCATCAATTATGGTCTCACCTACTATCAGGGGTTTAAGGACGTCTTACCTAGGTTAGGGAACTGGGACCCAGGGGTTTTTCCCTACACCTATTTTCGTTGCAAGGATGGATATGCCTTCCTGGCCGGTTTTTCAGATATAAACTGGGAAGCCCTTTGCACTATCTTGAACCGCCCCGACCTGCGGGCCCAGTTTCCAACTATTTTCGACCGGCTCAATCCAGACAACATGGGCACTATGTACAAAGAGATCGAGAAATGGACGCTGGCTCGCACGTACGATGAAATCTACGATGCAGTTATGGCTTACAACAAGACAGGCGGTAAAGGCGTGGTCGTTCCCGGCAAGGTTTCGGCCCCTATCGACACGATGAAAACTGAGAACTGGTGGGAGAGACATGCCTTGCAAAGAGTCAACGATCCTCACTACGGAGAAACGATAATCGCCAATCAAGCCTGGAAGATGACGGCATCGCCACCACGAGTCAAATGGGTTTGCCGTCCTGTTGGTGCTGATAACGAGCATATCTATGGTATGAAGCTCGGCCTGGGGCCTAAGCAACTGGCGACAATGAAAGAAAACGGACTCTTATAGGACCGGCCCAAAGGCTTCCTTAAATTTTGCGGGAGAGGGCCTTGCCCGCGATTAACTTCAATATGTATTGAGTTGATCGCGCGCATTGTCCGCTCCTGCAAGACCGCAACTTAAGAATTAATGATTCGATCCCTTCCAGCTCTATTCAAAAAGCACCAAGATTGATCTATATAACCGGGTTATTTTTCGATGGGATTAGCGGTCTAAATATAATACTAGGCGAATTCAACAACACTCCCTCCTTTATCCAGATAGCATGCTTATCGTAAAATGAACGCCTTCCCCCGTGCCTTTCAAGAATCCTGCCGTTGCATCGAGAATTCTTGACTGGAGCCGGATTACGAAGTAGTATATTTTCTCCCTAAGGTTCAGCTTTGATTTCTATCGATACACTTCCTATTCTGATAGGGGTCGGTCTTGTTCCCTGCAATCTTTGAAGCTAAGACTTTCCAGGCAGTGTTTTTCTCGCTTCCTGCGAAGCCAATCCGTCCGTCATGGCCCTTGTACGTTGAATATACCAAGTGAAAGGAGGTGCAGTGTTCAAAGCTCGTCCGGAACGTCTAATGGTTTCATTTACGTTTGGAGACGCATTCTGAAAAGGAGGTTAGCTCAATGCCCAGGCCATTAAGGCAACGAAAAAAAGTGGAAATCCTTCCTCTCAAAGACGCTGTAACTAAGTATATGCGCGATGGACTGATCTGCGCTTACAGCGGATTTACCGGTTTCAACAGGAATCCGGTAGCATTTGCATGGGAGACTGTAAGGCAGGGCTTCAAAGACTTGCATATCATGGATCGCCACGGGAGCTGCTGCACTTGGCTTCTTAATGCGGTCGGCGCAATGAAAATATTTGAAACCGATTGGATGGGCTGGGGGGAGATGGCCGGAAAACTGGATATAAGTCTCGAAAGGCGCTACAAGGCCGGCCAGATAATTCTCGAAGACTTCGCCCATGGTGCAATGGCAATGAGGTACCTGGCCGGAGCTATTGGTGCGCCTTTCATCCCTTATTACGCCCCTCTTGGCTCGGATCTCTATAATCCGGATTATGATGCGCTCGGCCGCGCGGGACTGCGGGACGGCAAGAATCCCAAGATTGCAAAAAAGAAATTCATACAAATCGAAGACCCATTTTTCGGTGATGGCGAGGTGGTGCTCCTGCCCGCCGCAAGGCCTGACCTGGCAATACTCCATGTCCCCCAGGCGGGTGACAAGGGCACGGCGCGATGGCGAGGAGTCGGCACCATCGACAAGGAGATCGCTTTTGCGGCGGACAAAGTAGTCGTGATATGCGAAGAACTTGTTCCCGAATCCGAAATGCGCAAGAATCCCGAAGCAAATCAGATCCCGTTTTTCGTTGTAGACTGCATAGTCGAACAGCCATGGGGAGCATTCCCCAGTTCGGTCCCGTTTTATTATGACTACGACGCGCCGTTTATGAGAGGCATGGACGCCGCGTCCAGGAAGGAAGAGGACCTGAAAAAATGGCTGGATGAATGGGTGTTTGGGCCAAAGGACTGGGAAGACTTCATGGTGAAACTCGGCGCGAAGAGGATGCTCGACCTCAAAGCCGACAGCGTAACAGGCTACAGCACCCGGATGATGAGAGGCAAAAAACCCGCTCCCAGGATGAAAATGCCTCTGTCCGTCGCAAGAAGCGGTTTCTAGATAAGGGGGACAGACATGAGCAAATCGATGGAAGAGCTGATGGAACTGGTTGACAAAATGCCCGATGAACCCGCAAAACCAGGCGAATTCATCCTGCCCGAACTGATGGCCATAGCAGTTTCCCACGAGGTTCGGGACGATGATATAGTGTTTGCGGGCACCGGTCTTCCGATGGTAGGAATCATGGCCGCCAATATGCTCAATGCGCCGCACGCCCTCCTGATCTATGAATCCGGGGTCTGTGACGGGAAAACGATGCACGTCCCGATGTCGGTCTGCGACCAGAGGGCTGCCAATATGAGCTCCACTC
>OMSV01000098.1:0-4917 GCA_900290385.1 Syntrophobacter sp. SbD2
AATACGATTGGATTTTGTATGGTATTTCTGACAACGGGCCACCATTTCCGCCCGTTGACCCGCGCCTCGGGGCCACAACTGGTAAGGGCCCATACGGAAACCAGATTTTGGCCGGCAATCAGAAAACTGCTCAGAATCGCCATCCGGGCAAAGCTGGCTTCCCCGATTGCATAATAAGCAATTGCATAGGCCATGTATCCTATGTTTCCGTGTATGCTGTTCTGAAGAAAAGTTCCGCGCCGGCCTGCGTGGACCGAAAGGGCTCGAACCGCCAGCATGCTTAAAAGGAGCACGATACACAAAGAACCAAGTGTGCATACTACGGCTCCCAGGTTGAAATTCTCACTGAAAGGCGCCCGTGCGATCTGAGCGAGAAGCATCGCCGGTATTCCAATATTGAATACTATCAGGTTTGCTGTCCTGGCGAATGCGTCATCGATGATATTTTTCCATTTTAGTATGAATCCGAGCAGGATGATGCTGAAGATGGGCAGAATCGCATTAAGAATAATATTTAGCATCTGAAACCCGGCCGTTTGGCGCTGGATTTAAAAAAAAATTCTTCCGGGACTATTTGCCGAAAAATCCAAAGTATTATAATCAAAAACTGACATTCAGGAACAATGGTTTGCTTGAGCCGGGCTGAATATGAAAAAACTTGACCTTTCATCACACTTCCAATAAACGGGAGTGCATCTTACAACATTGCAAGATGAGGAACTGAACGATGCCGAAAAAAGATATGGAGAGCGACAGCATGATGGATGATTTTGAAGACGATTCCGTACTCGAGTTCGAACAAAACGATGAGCTTGATTTCGCCGGCGAGGACGACCTGCTGCTCGAAGAAAGCGAGGAAGACGAAGACCTGCTTCCATCGGTCCTCTATAAAGGAATCACCAGGCCAAAAACCGACGACGACTGGCGGCAATTGCTGCTCGATGCCAGCAGGGAGGGTATCCCTGCATACAAGATCTCGGACAACTACAAGGAAGGCGCTCTGCTGCTGCATCCCACCTTCGGGATTGGCGTGGTCACCAAAGTCATCTCCCCCAGGAAGATGGAAGTAATATTCGAAAACAGCAAGAAACTGATGGCTATGAGCATCGTCATTCCGAGTCAGGCGGCCTGATCGATCAACCCTGCGCTTCCAGCGCAGGCGCCAACCACTTCTGCACCTGATCGAGCAGAAACTCGTAAACCAACGGTACGCCTCCTACAACATTGCCGTTGAACAGGTGATTGTCCTCGCCCCGGAAATCGCTGACCATGCCGCCGGCCTCTGTGATAAGGAGCGCGCCGGCGGCTATGTCCCAGGCTTTCAGGCCCATTTCCCAGAAGCCGTCCACTCGTCCCGCGGCCAGGTATGCCAGATCCAGCGCTGCGGACCCAGCCCGCCTGATTCCGCTTGTGCCCATCAAAATCGATTTGAAAGCAACCAGGTAGTCATCCAGGTATTGCTTGGCCCTGAACGGAAACCCGGTCGCAATCAGCGCCTCATCCAGACTCACTTTTTCGCGCCTCGGAAGTCTCGATCCGTTCAGCCAGGCCCCTGCGCCCTTTCTTGCCGAAAAGAGTTCGTTTCGAACGGGGTCCAGCACAAATCCCAAAACCGGTCTTTTCTCCAGACACACCGCGATGGAAACGGCAACAAACGGAAAACCGTGGATAAAATTGGTCGTGCCGTCCACCGGATCGATTACCCATGTGTACCCCGGCTGCAAACCCTCGCTTGCCGTTTCTTCGGCCATGATGTGGTGGCCGGGGAAATTTCTCCGGATCGCTTCGATAATCAGGTTTTCGCACCTTTTATCGATCTCTGTCACATAATCCGAGGGACCTTTCATGTGGACCCATGAGCCTGCTACCTGTCCGATGTGCTGCTGGATAAGCTCTCCAGCCTCAAAGATGATCTTTCGAGCAACGGTTTCCATTTTGTCGAGCATCGTCGCTCCTAATAGGGCTGGGAACCTCCGTACCGGCTTGCATGCAAAGCCGAAATCGGCTACAAAATGGACGAGATGGGAAGTTATCCACCTCCCTGGCATCGCACCTCACTTAAAGCCGAACGGAGTGTTCTGCAACCTTGATTATAGATGTCCATACTCATATTTTCCCGCCCGATATCGTTCGCGGGCGTGACCTGTTCCACAGGGGCGAACCCGAATTCCGGCTTCTATACGGCCCCGCCGATTCGAAAATGGCATCTGCGGAAATGCTCATCCAATCGATGGATGAAAACGGGATAGACCGGTCGGTAGTATTCGGGTTTCCGTGGCGAACCGCTGAGCTGCTCGCACGTCACAATGATTATGTGATCGATGCCGCCGCGAGATTCCCCGACCGCCTTCTGCCGCTGGCCTGTCTTGATCTTTTCTCTCAACGGTGCGTAAAGACGGCGGAAAAGTTGCTCCTCGATAGTGTCCGGGGCTTCGGAGAACTTGCCGTTTACGCCGCTGGCGGGAATATGGACCTTGCCCTCGACAATTTCAAGCAAATTGCCGTTCTTTGCCGTGAAAAAGACCTCGTGCTCCTCGCCCACGCAAACGAACCAGTCGGACATGTTTATCCGGGTAAAGCTCCATTCGGCCTTGATTTCTACTACGACATGGCAAGGGCCGCCGCCGGCGCCACGCTCATCCTTGCGCACTGGGGCGGAGGGCTGATCTTTTTCGAACTTTTGAAGAAACACGACCCAGGGCTTTTTGCAAATATCTATTACGATACGGCGGCTTCACCCTTTGTGTACAGAAACGACATCTACAGGGTGGCAACACAGGTGGCGGGACCCAATAAGATTCTTTTTGGCAGTGATTATCCCCTTATCTCTCCGAAGCGCTATTTTAAGGAGATGAGGCAGTCCGGTCTCACCGATCTCGAGATAGACTGCATTTCCGGGAAAAATGCGGCCCGTATTTTTCGCGTATAGAGCCGCAAATTTCAAAACCGAAAAGTTTCCTTCTCACCCTTACTGTGCAGGCGATACGCCTCAACAGGAAGTCTGACTCGCAGGCACCAAACACCATGAAAATCTTCATCTGGCGCCACAGCAAATTTCTTTCGAGCTGGTCGATGTTCGATGAACCGCACATCTATCGAGACAATTATCTTCAGGCCGAGATAGCCGTTTTAGCCAAATCCACGGAAGAGGCCCTGGAGCTGATCGAAAAAGACGGACAGTGGGACATTCACGAACTCCGGCGCATCGAGCCCAAGGTCATCGCACTGGACAGCCCTGCTATCGTGAGTAGGTTCGTGCACTTCGGCTGAGAGCTTACACGATTCAATCCCAGATGCCAGCTTCCCGCCTCCCTGGGGAGGCGATTTCGAGCACCACAGAAAACTGCACGCGCACTTTTTATCTTTAATTTTAGTAGGCTTCGACCTGATTGAATTTGGCAGGTGGTCTGAGATTTGTGAATATTTTCGCGATTATTCTTACCCAGGAGTCCCTCAAATCTGACTTTCATTAGCGGATTCCCGTCCCTTTTTTCGCTTGACAAGAGTCTGGATAAGCGTTTAAGTGGTTGCGTAATCTGACAAAGTTACCTGGATGGCTTGTCCGCAAATGTTCATTTTATCACTTGCGGGAACTGCTCTAAGATGCATAAAGCGCACAATTTTTGCCGGACCATTTCATCAGTTCACTGAAATACCGAGGCTGGCCTATGAACCAAAAGAAAAGCAGCTTTTCTGCAGAGAAGCCACTGGGCGTCTTTTTGTTTCTATTGGGCTTTATCGGCGCCATGGCCGTCGGATGGGTCGTTTTGCCGAATCTGCTCTATTCCAAGAAGGCTCAACCTATAAATTTCAGCCATGTCGCGCACCAGAGCGAGGATTGCGAGTCCTGTCACAGCTTGCGCGCCGATGGCACCTATAGTGGCGTCCCCAGGATCGACAAATGCAGGGAATGCCATGAATCGGCCCAGGGGAGCAGCGAAGCGGAGGCCAGTCTTATAAGCGACTATGTGGAGAAAAACCGGGAAGTGGTCTGGAAAGTGTATGCCTGGCAGCCCGACAACGTCTATTTCTCCCATGCTCCGCACAAGGGACAGGGTCTGGAGTGCACCCGCTGTCACAGGGACGTCTCAAATGAGGAGAAGACCCCCCCGTACAGAGAGAACCTGATTACCGGATATAGCATGTCCACCATGAAGATGGTGGAATGTGAGAAATGTCATGCCCTGAAGGGGGCCTCGAACAATTGCGAGATGTGCCACAAGTAAAGTGAGGAATCATGGTGATTTCGAGAGCTTATATGATTCTGGAATGATTTACGGGTCACTGGTTTTCATGAGAGGGAAATGCAATGGATCTTGCTCGTAGAGCTTTCTTACAGTTCACTGCTGGAGCGGTCGGCGGCTCGTTGCTTTCACCCTTGCCATGGCAATTGGCCGCCGACTCTGCAAGGTGGTCCCAGAACTGGTCATGGCGTCCTTCCCCCGAACGCGGTGAGATAACAAAAGCACCGGGCATATGCACGATGTGCGAAGGGGGCTGTGCCATACAGGCACATCTGGTAAATGGAAACAGGGCCATTTTGATCGAGGGAAATCCCGAAAATCCGCTCACTGGAGGAGGTATTTGCGCCCTTGGGGCATCGGGGCTGCAGTTTTTATACGCTCCATACCGCATTTCGAAGCCCATGAAGCAGACAAAGAGTCGTGGAGACGTGTCCGGCTTGCTGCCGATATCATGGGATGAAGCGCTGGGCGAGCTTGGGAAGAAGCTGCGCGAGATGCTCGCGGAGGGAGATTCCCATGATGTGGCCGGTATCATTTCAAACAGGCCGAGCAGCATGGCCGAGCTGTGGCGTCAGTTTTTCACCGCGTACGGTTCTCCTAATCTGTTCAGCATGCCATCTGGCGCCGACGGTCTCAAACTGGCCGCGCAGCTTACAACGGGCAAGGCTTCGCC
>OMSV01000098.1:4927-5149 GCA_900290385.1 Syntrophobacter sp. SbD2
GTCTCAAACTGGCCGCGCAGCTTACAACGGGCAAGGCTTCGCCGTTTGCTTTCGCACTCGGAGATGCCGAATACGTACTGAGCTTCGGTTCGAATCTATTCGAAGGCGCGGGCGCCCCGAGCGTGGCGTTCCCCGCCCTGCGCCAATGGACCCAGGGAGGGAAAAGATCTGTAAAGCTGGTTCAGGTCGAGTCTCGCTGCTCGATGACGGCTTGCAAGGCAG
>OMSV01000141.1 GCA_900290385.1 Syntrophobacter sp. SbD2
AAACGGCTCGGGGAAACTTCACGGAAGCTGCAAAAATTTTCAAGAAGACCGTTCCTTTTCCGGGAATCATCAGCAGGGTTTGCAATCAGCCCTGCCGATCTGTGTGCAAAAGGAAGGAAGCGGGGGAACCCTTGGCTGTTGTTGCTATCGAAAAGGCTTGTCTTGATTACGCTTCCGAATTTTCTGAAAAAATCGTCGCGCTTCCCAAAAAAGAGAAGCGCATCGCTGTCCTGGGAGGCGGATTGAGCGGCCTGACCGCTGCTTTCGACCTGGCAAGAAAGGGCTACGCAGTGGTGGTCTTCGAGAAAGGGGCGCATTTGGGAGGCAGCCTTTGGCACTTCTCCGAAGAGAAACTCCCGAGAGACATTATCGCAAGGGACCTCCAAGTCCTGGAGAGGGTCGGGGTCGAGGTTCGGTTAAGCACCACCGTGGGGAAAGATATCTCCTTTGATGTCATTTCCGGGGATTTTGACGCCGTTTACGTTGCTGCCGGCGCAGAGTCTTCCGATGTTTTTGGCCTTGCGACTGACGCCGGAGGCCGGATAGCAGTCGATTCGGTGACCCTTGCCGCTGGCCGGGAAGGCGTCTTTGCAGGAGGCGGGCTCCGCCGGGCCGTGGCGGAAAGGTCGCCGATTCGCTCCATTTCTGACGGCCGTATTGCGGCAATCTCCATCGACCGGTTCCTGCAGAATGTCTCCCTGACCGCTGCTCGTTTCAAAGAAGGAGCGTATGAAACCCGTCTCTACACCCGAACTGAAGGTGTAGAACCACTTCCACGAGTACAGATGGAACATCCCGACCCGGGCTACACTGCCGATGAGGCCATCCTGGAAGCCAAACGATGTATGCAGTGCGAGTGCCTCGAGTGCGTCAAGGTCTGTGAATATCTCAACAGTTTTCGCGCCTACCCCAAGAAGTACGTACGCCAAATTTACAACAACCTTTCAATTGTAATGGGGCACCGCGAGGCGAACAAGCTCATCAACTCGTGCAGTCTTTGCGGGCTCTGCAAGGAGGTCTGTCCCGAGGACCTGCACATGGGGCTGGTCTGCAAGAAGGCCCGGGAAATCATGGTGAATACGGGTAAGATGCCGCCTTCGGCGCATGATTTCCCTATCCGGGACATGCTCTTCAGCAACAGCGAAAAGTGCGTCCTCGCCCGCCATCAGCCGAAAACCGCCACCAGCCGGTATGTTTTTTTCCCGGGATGCCAATTGAGCGCTTCGGCGCCGGAACATGTTAAACGAGTGTACGCCACCTTACGGGAGAGATTCTCCGGCGGAGTTGGGCTTATGCTCGGCTGCTGTGGCGCTCCGGCGGATTGGTCAGGACGATCTGAGCTTTTTCAGTCCACCCTGGAAGACTTCAAACGTCAGTGGGAGCAGATGGGGAATCCAGAGCTGATTTTGGCTTGTTCAACCTGTTATGAGATATTCAAGATTCAGCTCCATTCTGCTTCCGTGAAATCGCTCTGGGAAGTCTTCGATGGGCTTGGTCTTCCGGAAGAGGCCAGGGTGAAAAACTCGACAACTCTCGCTCTCCACGACGCCTGCACCACCAGGCACGAGGAGCATATCCACAAAAGCGTGCGCAATATTTTGCAGCGATGCGGATTCAGCATCGAGGAACTGCCTTTGAATCGTGACCGGACCGAATGTTGCGGCTATGGGGGATTGATGTTTTTTGCCAACCCGGGGTTGGCCAAAGAAGTCATCCGGCGACGCATCGAGAAAAGTCCGTCTGACTACGTGGCCTATTGCGCCATGTGCCGGGATTACTTCGCTTCGAGAGGTAAGCCGGCGGTTCACCTCCTCGACCTGATCTTCGGTGAACCCAGAGCCGAAGCAGCGGCAAGAAAGGGGCCGGGTTATTCGCAAAGGCATGAAAACCGGGTGCACCTGAAGAACAGTCTACTCAAGGAACTGTGGGGCGAAAGCATGGCTGAAAAGGAAGAATATGGAGCGGTCAAACTGAGTATTTCTTCTGAGGTACAGGATCTCATGGACAAAAGGTTAATCCTCGATGATGACCTTCTTGCCGTAATTCATTTTGCGGAAACGACCGGCACGAAGCTCCTGGATCGCCAGACCGGCCACTTCCTGGCCCATCATAAACCGGCGGCCGTGACTTATTGGGTGGAATATTCTCGTCACGATGACAAGTTTGTAGTTCACAATGCCTACAGCCACCGGATGGAACTTGTTGAGGAACCAAAGCGATGAGTCAACAAAACAGCGGGCCCGAGGAGACCTCTGTCCAGTGTCTGAAATGTGATATGCCGTTGCAGACGGGAAAGGTCAACGTTGCCTATCTTGGAAGCATGTTTCCGGTTGATTTGCTTCGGTGTCCCCAATGTGGACAGGCATTTATCCCCGAAGATCTGGCCCTGGGGAAGATGGCGGAAGTCGAGAAGATCCTGGAAGACAAGTAGAGAAGCTTATCGCTCACGGTTCTGGGGTCGTCGGTATGTGATTATGGCGACAACCGAAATATATGAAAAATTGGCCGCAAGTGGGGCCACAGGTGATTTCCTGAGGCCTGGTGGGGTTGCGTTGACTGAAAGAGCGCTCTCTTTCTGTTCGTTTTCCTCGGGCGCACGCATTCTGGATGTGGGATGTGGCGCCGGAGGCACGGTGGAATATCTGATCAACCATCACCGACTTCGTGCCGTAGGGGTTGACCCTTCCTCTGTTCTCCTGGGATACGGCCGCCGGAGAGGCCCTTGTTTGCCCTTGGTGCTTGCCGCCGGAGAGGATCTGCCTTTTGCGGATTCGGATTGGGATGGGGTTTTTGTAGAATGCAGCCTGTCCGTCGCGAAGGATGCCGGCCGAGTTCTTGGAGAATGTTCGCGGGTGTTGAGGGCGGGCGGGCGGCTCATTTTAAGCGACGTATACAGCACGAATCCCGGTGTCAACGCCACCGGTTGTTGCCTGACGTCACCTTGCCGCACCATTGAAATCATGAGCCGGGAAGATCTGACCAAAAGGTTGAATGTCTCCGGTTTTCGGGTGACGTTTTGGGAAGACCACTCTCAGACGTTGAAGGAATTTGTCGCTCAGCTCATTCTGTCCAACGGTTCGGCGCCTCAGTTCCGGTGTCCCGTTGACCACGGTAAAGGGAATGGTGAGGAATTCCCGACAACCTTCGAGTTCGCTGCCGGCGTCAACCCCGGATACTTTTTGTGCCTGGCTCAAAAGTCGATCCGTGACATGAAATCCATTGCAAGGGAGTTGCAGTCGTGACCGATGAAATGCTTCGGATGATCGAATTGGCGGGCCAGGGATTTTATTGCAGCCAGATCTTGCTGTTTATGGGTCTGGCGGCTCAGGGCAAGAGCAACCCGGACTTAATTCGGGCCATGTCCGGCCTGGCAGGAGGGTTGGGTTTCACCGGAGATACCTGCGGCGCTCTCACGGGTGGGGCCTGTTTGCTGGGTTTGTATGCCGGCAGAGGGACTCCTGAGGAGCAGGAGGACGAAAAGCTGAACATCATGATCAGCGAGTTGGTGGATTGGTTTTCCGAAGAATATGGCAAGCTCTATGGGGGGATTCGTTGTGACATCATTCTGGGGGATGATCCCAGGAACCGTACGACGAGATGCCCAAATATGGTGTTCGGAAGCTACGGGAAAGTGAAGACCTTGCTGAGCGAATATGGCTTTGACCTTTCCGGAGGGAAATAGTGGCAGGTGAGATCGTACTTTCCCAAACAGAGAGCATTTGCCCGGAATGTTTTGCTCGCATACCGGCCCGNAGAGTTGCTGAGGGTGATCAGGTCGTGCTCAAGAAAAGATGCCCTGAGCATGGTCCCTTCGATGCTGTGATCTGGCGGGGAGAGCCTTCGCACGCTTCCTGGAGCAGGCCGAAGCTCCCCGCTTACCCCCGAGCCCCCCTGACTACAGTGGAACGTGGCTGTCCCTGGGACTGCGGCCTTTGCCCCGAACATCGCCAGCAGACCTGTTGCACCTTGATTGAGGTGACCCAGCGGTGTGATCTGAAGTGTAACGTTTGTTTTGCCGATTCCGGCAATGCCGGGGACGATGACCCGGATTTGCACTGGATTCAAAGGATGTACCAGGCCCTTCTGGCTGCCGGAGGCCCTTACAATGTGCAGCTTTCGGGAGGGGAGCCAACGGTTCGCGAAGACCTGGCCGAAATTATCTCTCTTGGACGCTCCATGGGGTTTGACTTTATCCAGCTCAACACCAACGGGCTGCGTCTGGCCAGGGAGCCGGACTACGTCAGGCAGCTCAAAGAAGCTGGGCTATCGTGCGTGTTCTTACAGTTTGACGGTCTCGATGATGAAATCTACGAAAAACTGAGGGGCCGGCCGCTTTTCCGTGAAAAGGAACGCGCGATCCAATATTGCCTGGAACACGAGCTGGGGGTGATCCTGGTGCCGACCTTGGTTCCCGGTGTCAATATCCACCAGATTGGCGCAATCATCGAATTCGCCAGGACTCGGCTGCCCATGGTTCGGGGAGTGCACTTCCAGCCGGTGAGTTATTTTGGCAGGTACAACGGTCTCTCCCGGGATCAACACCGGATTACCATTCCCGAGATCATAACCGAAATCGAGAAACAGACGGATGGGATGATCAAAATAGAGCACTTCAGACCACCCGGGGCGGAGCACGGTTACTGCTCATTTCATGGGAATTTCGTGCTCATGCCTGGAGGGGAACTCAAGCCCTGGACCACGCACGACTCTAGGACTGCCTGCTGCCGGGGTGAAGATGGAGGGCTGGGGGTGGTTAGGGCTCAGAAGTTTCAGAAGCAGTTCTGGACGTCTCCCGGAAGCTCCTGTTGCTCGCTGGAGAAAGGGCCCAGCCTTGGCGGATGGGATCTTTTCCTGGAGCGCATTCGAACGCATTCCTTCTGCCTTTCCGGCATGGCCTTTCAAGACGCATGGAACCTCGATCTGGAGCGTCTCAAGGAGTGTCACCTCCACGTCCTCCATCCCGACGGCAGGCTCATCCCCTTTTGTGCGTACAATCTCACTGACAGCAAGGGGCAACCCTTTTACCGAAAGGGTTCTCAGAATCTTTTTGCCGGAGAAAGAAGAACGCGCTAATTCTCCCTGGGAACAGTGCCATGAAGAGGACTCCGCTGGAGAGTTGGGTTTCGGGCAAGATAGGCAATGGCGCGGACCCGCTCACCAGAGAAAGAATTGAACACCACCAGCGGGTAATGCTGCAAGAGACACTTGCCTGGGCCAGGGCAAAAAGCTCCTTCTACAGAAGACATCTTGCCGGTCTGAGTGAAAGGGAATTCCGAGGTCTGGGAGACTTGTACCGCATTCCCTTCACCACTGCCGAGGATATAAGACAAAACCCTCTGCACTTCCTTTGTGTCTCGCAAAGCGAAATCAATCGGGTGGTAACGCTCCATACCTCAGGGACAACAGGCATGCCCAAGCGAATCTATTTCACCAAAGAGGACCAGGAGCTTACAGTTGATTTTTTCCACAGGGGTATGTCTACTCTGGTAGGCCCCGGCGAGCGTGTACTGATTCTGTTGCCCGGCGAGCGTCCCGGAAGCGTGGGAGATTTGCTGGCTGCGGGACTCCAACGTCTCGGCACATCCGCGGTGGTGTATGGACCGGTTCAGGATTATTCCCGGGCGTTGGAGGTTATGCTCATGGAAGGCATCGATGCTCTGGTCGGCATTCCAGTGCAGGTTCTTGCCCTGGCCAGGCATAGCAAGGGAAGGGCGGCCCCTCGAAGCGTGTTGCTGAGCACTGACTATGTTCCGGATTCTATAAAGAAAGAACTTTACTTGATCTGGGGCTGTGAAGTCTATACTCACTACGGTATGACGGAGATGGGCTTTGGAGGCGGCGTGGAGTGTGAAGCAAGACAAGGTTATCACATGCGAGAGGCGGATCTCCTTTTTGAAGTCGTCGATCCAAAGACGGGTGCATCTCTGGAACAAGGCGAGGAGGGAGAAGTGGTCTTTACCACCCTGACCCGCTGTGGCATGCCCCTGATTCGCTATCGCACAGGTGACTTGAGCCGGTTTCTCCCCGAGCAATGCCCTTGCGGGACAGTGTTGAAGACGATGGCGCCGGTAAGAGGCCGCATCGCCGGCCATCTGGAATTGGAGCCGGGAATCATGCTCACCATGGTGGATCTGGATGAAGCCCTTTTCCCGGTTCGCGGCCTCATCGATTTTTCGGCTGAACTTACCCGGGAACATGATCGGAACCACTTGCAAATCAGAGCAACCTTTCTGGAGGGAAGTGGTGAGCACGAAACCGAGAATATTCACAGCGCTTTGAAAGGTATTCGAGTTTTACGTTCGAGCATACGAGAGGGAAGACTCAAAGTCCGCGTTACGGTTCGGGAGGGAAGCCCTGGCAAGTTGAACGGCAGCACCAAAAGAACAATGACCGACAAGAGGAATCCGGGAGTTGCATAATGGCTATTTTTGAAAGCATTGGGAAACTGTTGAAAGAGGGAGAAAGCTTTGTCCTGGCGACGATTTTCAGCCGGTGGGGGTCGGCTCCGCGTGATGTGGGATCGCGGATGATCATCCGGTCAGACGGCACAATTATAGGCACCATCGGAGGGGGCATCCTCGAAGCTACTGTTCAGAAACTGGCCGGAGAGGTTTTCACCTCCCATAAAACCCTGGTGAGATCGTTTACCCTCAACCGTGAAGGTCCCGCTCCCATCGGGATGATTTGCGGAGGAAACGTGGACTTCCTCATTCATTTCGAAGACGCCTCCCAGCCTGCGCGGCTGAAGCACTATGAGGAGCTTCTGTCGGCACTGAATTCAAGAAAGCGTGCGTGGCTGATAATGAGGCTTCCTGATAGGGAAGTCAGCGAGGGGGCGCCGGCAGCCTATCTCTTTAAAGATGACGGTGCTTCTCTTGAGGACCAGGGGCTGCCACCCGCAAAGGAATTCCTCGTGGAAGCAAGTTCAACGCAGCCCGTGGTCCTAGAGTTTCAGGGGGAGCGGTTCTTTGTAGAACCCCTCTGCTCGGAAGGCGCCGCTTATATTTTCGGGGCCGGGCATATAGGTCAGAAGCTTGCCCAGTTGACGAAGTTTGTCGGGTTTCACACTGTGGTCCTCGATGACCGGGAAGAATTTGCCAACAGAGACCTTCTGGGTTCCGCCGATCGGATTGTGGCGCTGAGGTCCTTTGATGAAGCCATGAAGGACTTGAATATCGATCAAGAGAGCTATCTTGTGATTGTGACCCGCGGACACGCCCACGACAAAACGGTTCTTGGTCAGGCGTTAAGAACTCGAGCGCGATACATCGGAATGATCGGAAGCAGAAGAAAACGCGACGCCGTTTATGAAGCGCTTCTCAAGGAGGGGTTCGCGGGTACATTCTCCCATCGGCCTCGACATCGGGGCCGAAACGCCCGAGGAGATCGCCGTTAGCATTGTGGCGGAACTGATTCAGGCTAGGGCCGGGAAACTCTGATGAGAAAGACCCCTCGAATCGTTGCACTGGTCCTTGCCGCCGGGTATTCCTACAGGATGGGAAGCTTCAAGCCCCTGGCGCCCCTTGGAACCCGCACCCTCATCGAGGAAGCCGTCACACGATTTCTCCGGGCTGGAATTGCGGACGTGAGGGTGGTCGTCGGACACAGGGCCGATGAAGTTACGCCCGTTCTGGAGCTTTTGGGCGTCAAATGGATCTTCAACGCGGAATACGACCGTGGGATGTTTTCCTCCGTGCTGGCCGGGATCAAAAGCTTTGAACCCGACGTGGACGCCTTCTTCCTTCTTCCCTGCGATATTCCGCTGGTTAAGTCTGAAACGATCCGAGCGCTTCTCGGTGTTTACAATCGGGACGATCCAAAGATTATATACCCGCGTTTCGACGGGCAGCGGGGCCATCCTCCGCTCATCCCGGCGGCTTATGTAAAAGAAAATCCGTCACCAGACCACCCCGGAGGACTGCGCGATCTACTCGGCGGCTATGAACCCAACAGCATTGATGTTGACGTCCCGGACGAAAACATTCTGCTGGACTGCGATACGCCGTCGGATTACCGCAGCCTGGTTGAGCGCCGGTCAAGGGAGAGCATTCCGACGGAGCAAGAGTGCGATGCTCTCTGCTCGGGGTTAAAAGTTTCAGGGCAGGTGACCGTCCATTCCAGGGTGGTTGCCGAGCTTGCACGGACGCTCGCAGTGCTTTTAAATCGCGCCGGTCTCGCGTTAGACCTNNAGGCTTGTCTCCCTGGAGGAGCGTTTCGAGAGGTCCTTGAGCCGTTACGCCGATCGGCCCGAGATCTTGAAGAAGATCGTAAGACGCTTTGATGAGGCAAAAAACATCGGCAAGCGCATCGAAGTCCTCGTTGGGCGGCCGGTGGGCGATATGGTTCGCCGCTTCGAAAGGAGCATAAGGGCCGCGTCCATGGACGGCCACAGGGCGATCTACCTGGTGCGGCACGGCGCCATTCAGTCTCCGGCCGGCCCCAAACGCTTCATCGGGCAGTTGGACCTTCCATTGAATGCAGAAGGTTCCATGCAGGCCAGGCGATTGGCGGCAGGCTTACGGGACGTGCCTCTTTCTGCAGTTTTCTGCAGTGATTTGAAACGGTCCGTCGAAACGGCGCAAATCATTGCCAAACCGCATCATATTTCATGTATTCCAAGGCGCGATCTACGTGAGATCTCGCTGGGCCGATGGGAAGGGCTGACCTTTGATGAAGTGCGAGAGCAGCACACTGAAGAATTCCATGCAAGGGGCCTGGATATCGTTCACTTTCGCCCCACGGATGGAGAAAGCTTTCTCGACTGCTCCTTTCGAGTCATTCCTGCCTTATATGAAATTTTGACCTCCGCGCGGGGAAACGTCCTCATTGTGGGACACGCAGGCGTCAATCGCATCATTTTGTCTCAGGCGCTTGGGCGGTCCCTTGAATATCTTTTTAGAATCGATCAGGAGTATGGCTGCCTAAACGTGGTCTTCTATCGGCAGTCGGCATTCGAGGTGAAGTTGGTAAACGGGTCGCCGTCCGACTTGGAGAGCTTGCGGTTGGAGCTTTACAGCGGAACTATCAGTTAGTGTGAGATCGATCTTCGGGTTTTTCTCAATCCAAAAGGATGTGGACAGGGTAGGGGAATTTTGTTAAATAAGCGGCACGGTTAGATCGTACTATTCCCGGAACCTCCGGGCAAGATATAAGCAGTTTCCGTTCGTAAAGGAGGGATTTTTCGTCCTGGCAAGGAAATCGAGGGGTTGCGCGAGACGTACACTGGTACGTCGCACAAGCAAGCCTGAAGATTGACACCGCCAGGGCGGAAAAGGACCCTTTCCGGACGGGAACTAGATCGGGACGTGGCTCAGCCTGGTAGAGCGCTGCGTTCGGGACGCAGAGGTCGCTGGTTCGAATCCAGTCGTCCCGATCAATACTTCTTTGCAAAGATTCAGATAGGTCTCGGCGGAGTTTTTGTCTCCCGTCCAATTGCCTGAAATCGCCCTTCGCCTCACTGGTGAGATTAACTTTCCAGGTCGGCACGGCTCAGGCCTTCGTCAGCAAGGATGTCGTCCAGAGAGTGAACGCCGGCGAGCCCCTTGCGTTGCTGAACGAGTTCGTAAACCTGCACGTGCTCGGCAAGCTCCTTAAGCACCTCCCATACTTCGGCAGGGATAATCACTCTCTTTCCGTCATCTATGTATTCAACCTCAATCACGATTTCTCCTTTTCTGGAGAATGTGTCAATGCTCCCCAAGAAGTTTAACTGGTTCTAACCCGTTATCGCGATTCCTGCAAATGATTAACCTGGGAGGCGCCCAGCGGGCCTGCGGTCAAGAGGCATATCGCGAAAAGCTGTTTCTTGAGTGCTAAATTTGAAGAGTTTTATTCTTGACCGAATCATTTTGATGGGTGACCTCTTCTTCCTCCGGAGGCAGATACTCCGGAACAACCGTCTATGAGGCTAAGACCCGCGCATCGACTTGGCGCTATGCATTTAGAACGCTTCAATCTCGACGCTCCATGTGGTGGCATCCCACATCCTTGCATAAAAGACCGAGTTCTGTTACTATAATTGTACAATTGTACGAAAACTCAGACCCACAGTTGAAAGGACGCGATGAAAATCGTTGTGGACACCTCAGTAATTGTGGCGGTCATTGCGAATGAGCCTGAAAAGGCAGCCCTCATCCGACTCACAAAAGGTGCGGACCTGATTGCTCCTCATTCCGTTCATTGGGAGATCGGGAATGCCTTCTCGACCATGCTGAGGAGAAAGAGGATCGTTTTTGACCAGGCATTAAAGGCTTTGGAGGCTTATGGTAAAATACCAATCATGTTTCTCGATGTCGAAGTGGAGGTGTCGTTGAGGATTGCGGGCGAACTGGGTATCTATGCTTATGATGCCTATATCTTAAGATGCGCTCAAAAGTACATGTCCCCCCTGGTATCGCTCGATCGGTACCTGGTCGATTGTGCAAAGGGGATGGGCATTCGGGTCATGGAGGTAGCTGATGGCGGCAGTTTATAACTATTCGAAGGCGCGGCGTGAAGTCAGGATAAAACGCAAAGACGGGCAGGTTTTTGTTGTCAGGCCCGAACACGGAAAGGGTTCCCCTCTGGACGTCGAGGGAGTCAGCCTGAATATTTCGACCGATGAAGTTGTGGCGATAATTCGTGAAGGCCGAGAAGAGAGAACCTACACTCAATAGCAACCAGTGTTTCCCTGGCAGTGTTGCGTTTCTTTCGTTACTCGATATTTCAAAAACTCGCTGCATTCCGGCTTAAAAGCACTGCCGGAATGACGAAATAATCAGCAATTTTAAGGCGTTTCTCCCACCAGAGAACCTTTTTTAATCCCCCTGCCAAGCAAGAACCAGTTTCCGCTGTTGAGGGTTGGAGGCAACAATCGCTACCGGCTATTTCTCATGAACTGCATGGTGCCGTCGGGAATGACGGCTACACGGGCCGGCCCCGGATATTCTTCCTGAAGGATCGCGAGGGCTTCTTCCCATGTTTTGACGAAGACGGCATCATCATTGTGGCATACAACATCTATGCAATTCGGGTCCGGTGAGGGATTAAAGACAATGAATCTTTTCATCACGTGCGGCACAAATCGAGTACCGGGCCGGTGGTGGTGATATTGGGTGCCTCCGTAACCTTCGCCCCAGCTTCGGAAGACATAGTGCGTCGCCTGACCCTCCGGCGCATCCATGATAACCACACAAGATCCAACGCCATGTTTAACGGCACTGATAGCCAGCAGCGTGCAAATGCCGGACTCGCTGGCTTTGGCATAGCCGTTGGACACGACGATGTCATAACCGGTCGCGGGATCAATGCCGTAATGCTCTTTACCAGCCTCCGCCCCTGCCATATGGGTTGCCCGGAACGAACCGGCAAACAGATCGGCGATTTCTCCCCTGCGGTTGATGAGGCAGTCGATCTTAAAATTCAAGTTAACCGCGTCACCGGCAAAATCAATTTCCCGGCGGAGGATGTTATTGTCGAATTTTCCCAGCCCGAAACTTGCAGGATTGCGATCAAGCTGTTTGTGATACTGGTTGATGGTCTCGATACCTGCGACACCGGGCATTATGATTTTGGCGCCTCCACCAAAGCCGGCCTGGACATGGGGGGTTACGCAACCAATCGCAATCTTGAGATCACACCCCATGAATTCACGATTAAACCAGAGGTCTACCCCGTTGGGCGTCCGGCCGACATACGTCAGGTGATGAGCCTGAAATGCATCGTGATTGAACACCCGGTAGTTCTCCACGATATCCGTCCCAAGCTTTTTACGGGCATTAATCAGATCGTACGCTCCGTGAGCGCCAAGGGCCCAGATGAACCTGATCTGATCTTTTCCCATTCCCGCTTTATGAAGGGCGTCTAGCACAACCCGAGCCGCGTCCTTGACAGGTGTCGGACGGGTCATATCGTCGAATACGATAACGGCTTGACGTTTACCGCAAGCCAGTTCACTCAAGGCCGGCCCATCAATGGGATTTTCAATTTTTACCCGGATTTGCGACAGCGTAAGGCAAGGTTTTTCCAGACCTGGAGCCGTTAGATGATCAACGTCCCACCTGTCCGGAAAGGTGAGCACCCTTTCCTCATTGTCGTACCATCGTCTTGCCGGGACAGTTACTGTTTTCATGACCTGTGCCTCCCGTCATGATAAATATTACAAAGATTTTCACAGGTCCGTGCATGCCTTTAAAATGCACTCCCTTTATATCGGCTGTCGAACTCGGTCCCGTGATAAAGCAGAACTGGCTGGGGATCTTATCAGTGTTGTCGAATACCTGGTCGATGACATTTTCATAGACGGGGTAGAGCTTATCGACAGGCACAATGGCGATATGGACAGGCGGGGCGATGGAAACGAGCCTGGGCTGTTCCTTACAAAAGATCACACCGAGGGTCCCGGTTTCGGCCACGGCGAAATCAGCAGAGGTAATGGACGCATCCACGGCAAACGCCGACTCCCGGAAGGCTTTGCGGTCCGAAAAATCCTGAACCGTACTGACTGAAATATTATTCTGAGAACCGAACGCCCTTATATCTACGCCATAAATATCTGCCGAGGTCGCCAGGATAGACTTAAACCCTTCCGCCGATGCGATCTCGGACAATATGCGTAATGCGTCCTCTTTATCTTTCGCCTGGTATACCGCGCCGGTCTGCGCGTTCAGTTCGGAAGTGAAACGCTGCAACAATTGCTCTTCGTCAAGGTTAATCTCTGAGAGGACAGGCTTTGCGGGCCTTGCGGCGGGGGTATTCTTCCTTGCGGATTTCAACCGGCCTAAAATCTCTTCGCGGGCCTGCATGCTCATATAACGTCCTCATTGTTTTTATCCGCCAAAGGAACCGGCTCTTTTTGTAAATCTTTCCACCTTTCATGGAAGGTTTTGTCAGGCACGGCTATCAGGTCCCGGCAACTGAACCAACCCTTAACCCCGAATGGAATATCCTGTATATAGCCGTCTTTGGATGAAGAATTCAATACCGCTCTAACGCACTTCACCCCCCAAATCCACGCCCAGCTTCGGTGCATACCAAATGACGATATCGTCGCCATAGTATTCTCAAGCCAGGAAAGAAGCGTCCTGTTCCCTTTTGCATTTTTCCTGCGGACCTCACGCGATCTATACTCGAGAAAGAGGAAAGGATGGTCCACACCCGCCGGGCAGGTCTTCTTGCACGAACCGCAGAGCGTACAGGCGCGGTAGAGATCGGTGGTGTTCTCTATGCCAAAAAGCAAAGGATTGATGGCCTGGCCCATAGGACCTGCATACGTGAATCCGTAAGGATATCCGCCAATCCTGGCATATACGGGACAGGTGTTCATGCATGCGCCGCAGCGGATGCATTTGAGAATATCTCTCACCTTGAAGTCCTTATATATCTCAGAGCGGCCGTTATCCAGAATCACCATGTAGATATCCTCCGGACCGTCAAGTTCATCGGCCTTCTTCGGCCCGGTGTCAAAAGATACATAGCTCGTCATCTTCTGGCCGGTACAATTCCTGATCAGCATCCTGGTCATGTGGATTGCATCAGCCATGGTGGGCACTACCTTCTCCAGGCTCATGATCGCCACAAGCGTCTTCGGAGATGATTTGTTCATGCGGATATTGCCTTCGTTCTCCACATTGATGAAGGTTCCTGTCTCGGCCACCGCCATGTTGACTCCCACGATGCCCATCTCCTGGGTCCGGAACTTTTCTCTTAAGAACGTCCGGACCGCCTTGCCCAGGGTTACGGGGTCGGTGGTCGGTTCCTTCAATAAGGAGTTTTTCAGGAAAATATCCGAGATCTTTTCAGGCGGGACGTTTATAGCGGGCCCCACCAGATGGAAAGGCGGCAGGCAAAGCTGCTGGGTGATCACCTCTCCGAGGTCTGTTTCATAAACATCGATCCCGTTTTTAATAAGGTGCTCGTTGAGTCCTATCTCTTCAGTGATCATGGATTTTCCCTTGGTCACATACTCAACGCCCTTCTGCCTGGCTATATCAAGAATGATGTTGTTCGCCTCTGCGGCGTCTTTCGCCCAGGTAACCTTCACGCCCCTGGAGATCGCCTTCTTTTCGAATTCCTCGAGCAACTCCGGCAGCCTTTCCAGAACTTCGGCCCGGATTGACCGCGAATATGATTCGGCAGCCTCCGGGTCAGGGAAGCTGGATAAGGCCCTCTGGCGAATAATGGGAAACCCTGAACAGAGCAGCCTCAGGAAGAGCTGACTCAGCTCGTTTTTCATCTCCGCGCGGGCCGTTTCCATGAATTTATGGACACGCGAGCGCATATCAGACCTCTTTCCCATTCCCTACGAGGAAGCTGGCCAGATGCATGGCCCGCTTGCCGGGATGATTGCGGTGCAGGTATCCGCTGATGTTCAGCAGACAACCGGGCTCACATAGAAGGAGGATTTCGGCCCCTGTGTTTATGAAACTCCTGGCCTTGTCCCTGACCATCGCTTCGGATATCTCCGGGTAGCCCACAGCGAACTCGCCTCCAAAACCGCAGCATGCTGTCGAATTTTTCAAATCTACACACTGAGCGCCTTTTACACCGGCGATGAGCTTCTTAGGCTGGACGGATACACCCAGCCCCCTGAGTACGTGACATGACTCGTGGTAGGCGACCTTGCCTGCGAAGGAGGCGCCGACATCGGTTACACCAAGTTTATCCACGATATACTGGCTCAACTCAAAAACCCGGCCGGCAAGGCTTTTCGCACGATCACACCAGGACGGCTCATCTTCGAGGAGTTCGGGATAATGGTATTTAACCGTGCAGACGCAAGAGCCTGAGGGGCTGACTATGTATTCGTCATTGCCGAAAACCTCTATAAAGTGTTTGGCCGCAAGCTTTGCCTGGCCGCGGTATCCGGCGTTGAACAGGGGTTGCCCGCAGCAGGTCTGTTCAGGATGGTATATGGGTTTTTCACCAAGACGCAACAGCAGCTTGTATGCAGCTACGCCGATCTCGGGCAACATGATGTCCACGGTACACGGGATAAACAGGGAAACCTTCACGATATCCTCGATTATTCCAGTACCGCCTCAATCAAATGCGGTCCGGGTTCCTTAAGGGCAGCCTTGAATTCTCCGGTTAATTCCTCTGCGGTCGTAACGGAAGCAGCAGGCACCCCCATACCTCGGCTCAAAGCGACCCAATCCAGCGCCGGGCCGGTAAGATCCATCAGCGCTCGGGCTTCAGCTCCCAGGGACTTATATCCGGCCATCATACATTCGAATTCAATTATGAGGTATTTACGGTTCGAGCAGATAACCGTTATGACATTTACTTTTTCACGGGCCTGAGACCACAGCGCCTGGACTGTGTACATGGCGCTCCCGTCACCTTCGATATTTATTACCTTTCTGTCGGGGCAGGCAAGTGCGGCGCCAAGGGCTACGGGCATTCCCTGACCGATGGCCCCTCCTGTCAGATTAAGCTGGCTATAGGGTTTCAAAAAGGGCGCATATGAATAGTAAGGTCCGGTTGACGTTACGCCTTCCTCGACAACGACACAATGTTCCGGCTGCAGGGCGGCAATTGTGGCGCACATTTTTGCCACATTCAGTTTGCCCGAAGGCAACTCCGGCAAAGCATATTTCGCAAGCATCGAGTTGGTTTTATCTGTACCGGTTACAGCATCCAGCGCCCAGGACAGTTCTTCCAGTACGGCCGCAACGTCCTGTTTATGGGTATCAATCCTGAAATGGAGTTGTCGATCGTTAAGCAGAGAACTTTTCCCACCCCGATAGCCGAAAAAAGCCACAGGTTCGTTGGCCCCCGCCAGAATTAATGTATCGTAATTACCAAGGAATGCTAACGCCTGTGCCGGGAGATAAGGAATACGTGTTAATACAGGCAGGCCTTCGCCGCTTTCAAAGTACGCAGGAAAGGTGATCATCAAAAGATCGCATCCTGTTTTGGCACTAATTTCCGCTGCCGCCGCCAAGCCTGGTTTGCGCAGGGCTCGCCCGCCCAAAATGAGCGCCGGTTTTTTTGCGTCTTTGAGAAGTTTACGGGCGTTGGCAATTGCCGCCTGATCGACTTTCTCAAAAGTAAGCTCCGGCAACGTAATTTTATCGTATTTGTGTTCCGTCCACTGGTGATCCGCAGGAACAATCAAAGTCGATATTTGACCGTAAAGTGATGCGGCAAGTCCCTCGGCCGTGTCATGTGATAATGCTTCCACCGATACGCTTTGCCTATACCAGCCGGATACCGTCCGGGCAAGGGATGCTATGTCCATATTCAGCGGAGGATCGGCATTAATGTGCCACGCTGCGTGTTGGCCGATGATATTCAGAATTGGAGATTGGGCGCGTTTGGCATTGTGGAGATTAGCAATGCCGTTGGCAAAGCCGGGGCCAAGATGCAATAAGGTCAGAGCAGGTTTTTGTTTCATCCGCGCATAGCCGTCGGCCGCGCCGGTGCATACGCCTTCAAAGAGCCCCAGCACCGGACGGATGCTCTTGACCGCATCGAGTGCTGCAACCAGGGGCAGTTCAGTGGTTCCCGGATTGGCAAAACAGATTTCCACACCCGCATCCGCTGCCGTACTTAAAATAATTTCCGCGCCGGTCATGATAGGTCACCTCTTTTGGATAGTATTTTCATCGAGTCGATATTTGCCTTTAGGTCTCACTACCTTTGCAAAATCGCCAAACTGGATCATTTTGTCCACGATTGCAAGCTTGTTTCCGTAAATGGAGATAGTTGGGTTACTGCCGCCGCCTTTGCAAGCGAGTCACCTTCATGCGCCTCAGAATGTGCCGGATGAGGGTGCTTTTTTCGTATGCAGAGGAGTCGTGACCCGTTCGGCTACTGATTGTGGCCACGATAATTGAGGGGGTGACGGCAATTGCGGGCCCTTCGCGTCCGGTCCGTGCATCCTGAGCTTCGGTCGTACCGCCGGAAACCTGCGTTTCCTGTGAGCGGGCTTCGCGTCTGCCCGCCTTCTTCTCTGCGGCCGCCCCCCGTCTGCGAGATGGAATTTTTTCCCCGGTTTTCAACATCTTCTTCTCTTTGTCAGATATTTTCTTAATGATAATACATAATTATGAACAAACAACTAAATCGGGACAGCTATTTATTTGAATAAGAAGCGGCATTACTTTAAGTTGCCGGCAAAAGAACATTTCTGGAGTGCAAAAGGAGGAGACGATGAGTTTGGAAGCTATACAAACCGTGAAGGCCCCTGCGGCAATCGGGCCTTATTCGCAGGCGATCCGCGCCAATGGTTTTGTTTTCGTGAGCGGCCAGATCCCGCTAGACCCTGAAACGGGGGAAATTGTAAGCGGCGGCTTCTCCGACCAGGCCCGGCGCTCACTCGAGAACATCAAGCAGGTCCTGATCGCCTCGGGGGCCGGACTGGACAAAGTTGTTGCGGTGGATGTTTTTTTAACCGATATTGCGCAATTTACGGCTTTCAATAAGGTATATGAAGAGTATTTTTCGGCCCACAAGCCTGCGAGGGCGGTTGTTGAGGTAAAGGGGCTGCCCAGGGGCGTTATGGTCGAAGTGAAGTGCATTGCGGTCACGGCTCGTGCATAATCGGGGAAGTATTGACGAAGAACTGGACTCGAATAGATGTAACATGCGGACCTGAAACGGCCCACATCCTTGCTGTGGAGTTCGCCGAGGTCTTCGGGGTGAGTGTGGAATACACTTCGGACGGCATCCGCGTCTATTTGGAGTCCACTCGATTTGCCGGCGAGAAGGAGCGGTTGCGGCAGATTGTCGATTCCGCTCCGCGTATGCCTGAAGAGGGTGAGATCGGGCTTTCAGTCTCCGAGATACCCGACGAAGACTGGTCGCGGACGTGGAAAGAACATTTCAAACCTTTGCAGGTGGGGAGGCGATTTCTCGTCACGCCTACCTGGGAGGCGGTACACTGCGACCCGGAGCGGTTGATCATTCGAATCGATCCGGGACGTGCTTTCGGAACCGGCCACCATGAGAGCACCCGGCTCTGTCTGGAATGGCTGGAAAGTTGCCGGGAATTGGACCAGGGTTTAGCCCGGAGGTCGCTGCTCGACATCGGAACCGGATCGGGGATACTCGCAATCGGCGCGGCCCTGCTCGGGTTCTCAGAGGTCGTTGGAATCGACAATGACCCCGAAGCAGTCCAAGTGGCCGAAGAAAACATTGTGCTGAACAGGCTATCTGAACAAATCCGTCTGTTATGTGCAACCCCCGAAGGGGTGAGCGGGTCGTTCGACGTCGTAATTTCCAACATTGAGTCTAAGCCTCTTATCAGGATGTCGGAAACTATCTCCTCTAAAGTGCGTGGTGCAGGGCTGCTCGCACTGAGTGGAATTCTGATCGAACAGGCCGATGAGGTAGGGGCCGAATATGAAAAAAGAGGCCTTAGGCCGGCTGGTGCGAAAACGGTCGGTGAGTGGGTGCTTTTGGCTTTCCAAAAGTGAAAGGGAGCGTCTATGGAGGATAGTGAATTCACCGGCGAATGGATCACCCTGGACGTCCAGGGAAGAGTTGAAGTTCCATCAAATCCGAACGTCGGTTTTATTGAAGGCGACGGAACAGGACCTGACATCTGGGCGGCTGCCCGGCCGGTATTCGATGCGGCTGTTCTGAAAGCCTATTCCGGGAAAAGAAAGATTCATTGGTTCGAACTTCTGGCTGGCGGAAAGGCCGTTGAGCGAACCGGCATCCCGTTGCCCGAAAAGACAATCGATCTGATCAGGAAAAGCAAGGTTGCCATAAAAGGCCCTCTCACCACGCCGGTTGGGACCGGCATAAGGAGTCTGAACGTAACGCTCCGGCAGTGCCTGGATCTCTATGCGTGCATTCGCCCGATAAAGTATTTCACTGGCCTTCCCTCACCCGTTCGCCATCCTGAAAAAGTCAACATGACTGTCTTCAGGGAAAACACTGAGGACGTTTACGCTGGATTCGAATGGGAATCGGGATCTAATGAGGCTAACGAGCTTGCGCGATTCCTCGAGGAAAATTTTAAGGTCTTACTGCCCGCCGGCTCCGGTATCGGGATAAAGTCGATCAGTCCTGCGGGGACCAAGAGGCTTGTGCGCCGCTCCATTGCCTATGCAATTGAACGGGGCCTTCCTTCCGTCACGCTGGTCCATAAGGGGAATATCATGAAGTTCACCGAAGGTGCTTTCCGCAAATGGGGCTATGAACTGGCGGAGGAAGAATTCGGGGACCGGACTGTCACCGAAGCCGACGTCCGGATAAAGTTCGGCGGAAGGCGCCCCGAAGGCAAGGTCTTGATAAAAGAGGCAATCACCGATTCAATGTTCCAGCAGGTCTTGCTAAGACCTGAGGAATACAGCGTAATTGCGACGTCCAATCTGAACGGAGACTATCTCTCCGACGCACTCGCGGCCCAGGTCGGCGGATTGGGGATGGCCCCCGGCGCAAACATCGGGGACCATGCCGCCGTCTTCGAGGCCACGCACGGGACGGCCCCCAAGTACGCCGGTATGGACAAAGTAAACCCTGGATCGCTGATCCTTTCAGGCGTTATGATGCTTGAGCACATGGGGTGGAGCGAAGCGGCGGACCTCATAAGGGAAGCGATCAAGCAGACGATCAGGGACAAAATTGTCACTTATGACCTTGCACGGCAGATGAGGGGTGCAAAAGAGGTGAGATGTTCCGGGTTCGCACACGCGATAATAGAGCATATGGGCTGATAACGGAAGACGGAGGACGGAAGACGGGAAACGGATGGCGGAGGTAGGAAGGCGGAATTCAGGCATCCTATCTCTGACCTCTGACCTCCGTTCAGCATCCGGCCTCAAGGATCTCCGCAGTTTCAGCCTGCAGGCCTTCCGGTTCGATTTTGTGTTCGCCGATCAGGGTTAGCGCCTGGTCGAGGTCCTCGCGCAGGTCTTCGAAATCCTCGCAACCGACGGAAAAACGAACAAGCTCGTCGACAATTCCTGCCTCCTGCTTTTCTTCACGCCCAACGGAAGCATGCGTCATCGAGGCGGGGTGCTCTATGAGCGATTCGACCCCGCCCAGCGATACCGCCAGCGTAATCAGCCGCACGCTGTTCATTAAAGTTATTCCGCCCTGAAGTCCGTCTTGCACTCCAAATGAAATCATCGAGCCAAAACCGTCCATCTGGCGTTTTGCTGTCTTATGCTGTGGATGGTCCGGAAGACCTGGATAGGCTACCCAGGTCACTTTGGGATGAGATTTGAGAAACTCGGCCAGCTTCATGGCGTTTTCCTGGGCCTTCTCTACCCTGAGGGGCAGAGTGCGCAACCCCCGAAGGATGAGCCATGCCTGGTGGGGGTCCATCGTTCCACCGAAGAGGGTTACGATTTTCTTGACACGCTTGTAATGTTGTTCGGTTTTTGTTACGACCATCCCTCCGATTACGTCGCTATGGCCATTGATGAACTTGGTCAGGCTGTTAATAACGATATCGGCGCCAAACTCAATCGGCCGCTGGAGGTATGGGCTTGCGAAAGTATTGTCTACAACCAGAAGGACCCCGTGTTTTTTCGCGATCGCCGCAGCCCCGGCCAGGTCGGTGATTTTCATGCTTGGATTCATGGGAGTTTCCACAAAAATCATTTTGGTCGCCGGGCGCATGGCTTTCTTGATGTTCAGCAACTCCGAGCTGTCCACAAACGTGGTTTCCACCCCATACCGGGTAAGCTCGTTTTCAAGAATCACACGCGAGGGACCGTAAAGGCAGTTGGCGGCAACGACATGATCTCCCTGGCTCAGAAAGGATATGTAAACCGAACTTACAGCCGCCATTCCAGTGGCGGTCGCTACTCCCGCGAAACCGCCTTCCAATGCTGCGAGGCTTTCCTCAAGGGCATTGACAGTCGGATTACCCAGCCTGCTGTATATGTATCCGGACTGCTTTCCGGAAAATCGCGCGGCCCCGTCGGCCGCGGTCGGGAAAGCAAAAGTCGAGGTTTGAAATATAGGGACGGATACTTCTCCGTATATGCTGTGTTCAAGGGCTCCGGCGTGAATGGCTTTAGTGAATTTTCCCATCGCCGAGGGTTTCTTGAGATCGGTCTTCATTGGTATCTCCCTTCTGTCTTGCCGCCGCTCTTGCTCAGTCCTCCGTGGCGCGTACAACCCGGCGAAACGGTACTCCCAGATTGCCCAGCGCCGGGCCGGAGGCCCTCAGTCCTCAGTCCTGCCCTTGAGGTGAGCCGGCACATAAAATGGATTTAAGGTCTTCGGCAGCGAAGTCAATATCGTGACAAAGCTTGATGTGGTAAATAAGGAAAATGATCGTAAGCGCCAGCCGCCGGACTGACATTCCGGCCTTTTATTCGAAATGGTTTATGAACCGGGTGCGCCGGGGCTGGTGCCTTGTGCCCAATCCGTTCAACCGTAATCAGGTCTCAAGGGTCGCTCTTTCCGCAGCGGAAGTTGACGCTTTTGTATTATGGAGCCGTAATCCTCGCCCGCTGATGAAATACCTGGACGAACTCGACGACATGGGCTGCCGATACTACTTTCTTTTCACTTTGATCGGCTACCCGGACCGGATTGATCCGGGGTCGCCACCTTTGAGCCGGTCCATAAGGACTTTTCAGGAGCTTTCAGCGCGAGTTGGGCCCCAAAGGGT
>OMSV01000162.1 GCA_900290385.1 Syntrophobacter sp. SbD2
ACCCTTCACCCTTCACCCTTCACCCTTCACCCTTCACCCTTCACCCTTCACCCTTCACCCTTCCCTCACTCCACCGTTACGCTCTTGGCCAGGTTTCTTGGCTGATCCACGTCGGTTCCGCGAAGCACCGCCACATGGTAGGCCAGCAGTTGCAGCGGGAGGCTGAACAGTACCGGCGAGAGCCACTCGGATGAAGGATGGATGACAAACTGGTTTTGAGCCGGCCCGATGATCTCGCTCGGTTCGCCTTCGATCAGTGCGAGGATAATGCCGTCTCTGGCCTTGACCTCCTGGATGTTCGAGATCATTTTCTCGAAAAGCGGCCCCTGCCTCAGCAGGACCATGACCGGCATTTCGACGTCTATAAGCGCTATGGGGCCGTGTTTCATCTCACCCGCCGCATAGCCTTCAGCGTGGATATAAGAGATTTCCTTGAGCTTAAGCGCGCCTTCCAGGGCGATTGGGTAGAGCGCGCCTCGGGCAAGATAGAGAAAGTCTTTGAAGTCTTTATACTGTCTGGCCCAGGCGCTGATCATGCTCGTATCGGAGAGAATTTTTTCCATCTTGCCCGGAAGTTCGACAAGATCCTGGATATATCGCTCGATCGATTCCCTGGGAAGTTTGCCGGTTTCGGCGGCCCAGTAAACCGCGAAAAGGTACAGGGCGACCAGTTGAGTGGTGAATGCCTTGGTTGAAGCCACTCCGATCTCGGGTCCGGCATGCGTATGGATCACCCCCTGGGCCATCCGGGCTATGCTGCTTCCGACCACGTTTACGATTGCCCGGCAATTAGCGCCCTTATCCAGCCCTTCCTTCAGCGCCGCCCTGGTATCGGCGGTTTCCCCGGACTGGCTTATAACCAGCAGGAGGACTTTGTCGTCGAGGATCGGGTCCCTGGAGCGGAATTCGGATGCAAGATCCACCTCGACAGGGATTCTGCACAACCCCTCGATCATGTACTTGGCCACCAGTGCGGCATGGTAGGAGGTGCCGCACGCAACGAGCAAGACTCTTTCGATTTTGTTCAGCAGGGTCTTATCCAGGTTGAGATCTGGAAAATCGATCTTCTTGCGCTCAAGATCGACCACGCTTCGGAAAGTATCGATGACGGCCCGAGGCTGCTCATAGATTTCCTTGAGCATGAAATGCTTGTAGCCGGCCTTTTCGGCCATTAGCGGGTTCCAGTCCACCTGGTGAGGCTCCGGGTTTCGTTGGGTCCCATCGGCAAGCGACTCGATCTGGTAGTTTTGCCGGGAAATGAAAACGACCTCCTCGTCATTCAAGTAAACCACCTGGCGTGTATAGGGCAGTACGGCCGGGACATCGGACGCCAGAAAGAAGGAGCTCCCGGTGATCCCAAGAATAAGCGGGCTTTCCTTTCTGGCGGCAACGAGGCTGTCGGGTTCCAGCTCGTTTACGATTACCAGCGCGTAAGAGCCTTTTAGCTTCTTGAGGGTATTGCGCACCGCCTGCCGATATTCATTTACTCTTTGCCACTCACTGTGAAGCAGCGCCACTATTACTTCGGTATCCGTCTGGGACGCAAAGCGATGCCCTTCCCTTTCGAGTTCTTCCTTGAGAACGGCGTAATTCTCTATTATTCCGTTGTGAACCAGGGCAAAAGGGCCGGAGCGATGAGGATGGGCGTTTTGCTCCGAGGGCCTGCCATGTGTTGCCCACCGGGTATGCGCCACGCCGACCGTACCGCTTACCGGGTGATCGCTGAGCTTGCTCACCAGTCCGCTGAGTTTGCCTTCGCACCGAACGATCTGAAGCCGGCCGTCGGGCCCGACCATTGCGATTCCTGCGCTGTCGTAGCCTCTGTATTCCAGCCTGGCAAGACCGTTTAACAGGATGTCCCGGCCTTCGCCGGGACCGATGTATCCCACTATTCCGCACATAGTTTTATTCCTGCCTTGTTAAGTTCGAGAAAATCTGTCCAGTTCAGAAGGCGGTCTTAAACGAATTGCGTTCAATCTTAATCATACTGCCCCTCCGGCAGCAAGGTGAAAATTTGAAATGGCCCGATACGGAGATCTCACGCCGAAAATCGAAAAAGCAAAGCAAGGGGCGGCTTTGCTAGGCATGATTCTGATACGCTCTTTTGAAACTGCGGCTTACGGTTAATTTTGCGGGAACGAGTTCGCCAAATGTGTTAGGATTTAAAAAAAAGGAGAAAAGCCCGTATGTCTTTTGTCCATCTGCATGTCCATACCCAATACAGCCTTCTTGACGGCGCCATCCGGCTAAAGGACCTCTTTGATACCGCCGCCGCCTACAGGATGCCCGCAGCGGCCATTACCGATCATGGCAACATGTTCGGCGCTTTGGAATTCTACGAACGGGCAAAAAAATGCGGGATCAAGCCAATAATCGGCTGTGAGGCCTACATTGCGCCCAAGGGCCGTCACGATAGGGGATCGAAAGCCGAAGGCGAGGCAAGCGGGGATGAGGACCGAAGTTTTCACCTGACGCTTCTGGCGCGCAACCGGGCCGGTTATCAGAACCTGTTGAAGCTGGTCTCACTGGGTTTCACGGAAGGGTTCTATTACAAACCTCGCATGGACAAGGAAATCCTCAGGCGTTACAGCGAGGGGCTCATAGCCCTTTCGGGCTGTCTCAAAGGGGAGATTCCCTCGCTTTTGATCAGAAATCAGCATGAGGGTGCAAAAAGGACGGCTCAGGAGTATGCGCACATATTTGAGCCGGGTAATTTTTACCTGGAAATCCAGGCAAACGGCATTCCCGAGCAGGCTATTGCAAATGAGGGGCTGGTGCGCCTGGCCCGGGAGCTCTCGCTTCCGCTGGTGGCCACAAACGACTGCCACTATCTGCGCAAAAGCGACGCCCGCGCTCACGAGGTCCTGCTGTGCATACAGACGGGCAAAACGATTCTGGACGAAAAAAGGCTGAAGTTTCACACCGATCAGCTTTACTTCAAATCCCCCGAAGAGATGGCAAAAGAGTTCGCCTATGTTCCGGAGGCGCTCAAGAATACCCTTGAGATCGTCGAGAAATGCGATCTGGAACTGGAGTTTGGCAATTATCATTTCCCGGTATTTCCGCTCGAGCAGGGCGAGGACCTGGACGAACGGTTCGAGCGCGAGGTAGGGCTGGGGTTCGAGCAGAGGATCGAGGCTATACGCCGCAAGCACCCGTCCTTTGGCGAGGAGCAGCTCAGTGAGTATCGCCAAAGGCTGGACTACGAACTCGGCGTTATAAAGCAGATGGGATTTGCCGCCTACTTTTTAATCGTGGCGGACTTCATAAACTATGCGAAAAGGAGCGGCATTCCGGTCGGTCCGGGCCGGGGGTCCGCAGCCGGCAGCCTTATAGCATACGTTATGCGCATAACCGACTTGGACCCGATCGAGCACGGGCTCATATTCGAGCGTTTCCTCAACATCGAGCGTATCAGCATGCCCGACATCGACGTTGACTTTTGCGTCAACGGCCGCGACAGGGTCCTCGAATACGTTACCAATAAATACGGCAAGGACCGGGTCGCACAGATCGCCACATTCGGCACGATGCAGGCGCGCGCGGTGATCCGCGACGTCGGCCGGGCGCTCGCCATGCCTTACAACGAGGTGGACCGTATAGCCAAGCTCATCCCGCCCACCCTTGGAATCGACCTGAACAGGGCCATGGCCGTCGAGCCCCGCCTCAGCGAGATGCGGTTGGAAAACCCACAGATAAAGGAGCTGTTCGAAGTCGCCCAGGCCCTTGAGGGACTCACCCGCCACGCATCCACTCACGCAGCCGGAGTAGTGATATCCGACAGGCCCGTTGTCGAGTACATGCCCCTGTGCGTTGGTCAGGAAGGTGAAATCGTTACGCAGTATCCCATGAAATACGTCGAAAAGGCAGGACTCATCAAGTTCGACTTCCTGGGCTTGAGAAACCTCACTGTGATCAGCGACGCGGTAAATCTCATAGCGGAAAATCATGGAAAACAAATAACTATCGAAGACCTCCCGCTCGACGATCCTGACACTTACGCCCTGCTGGCCCGCGCCGACACCACCGGGGTGTTTCAGCTCGAAAGTTCCGGAATGCGGGACATAATGGTAAGGCTGCGTCCGGAAAATTTCGCCGATATAGTGGCCCTGGTCGCACTCTACCGCCCGGGCCCACTGGAAAGCGGCATGGTGGAACACTACATCCAGGGCAAACACGGGGGGCAGGCAGGTTGTCTACGATCTCGACGTTCTCAAGCCGATACTGGAATCGACCTACGGGGTGATCCTCTACCAGGAGCAGGTGATGAAAATTGCCAGCGCCCTGGCCAACTACTCTCTGGGGGAAGCCGATATTTTGCGCAGGGCCATGGGCAAAAAGATCGGCGCGCTGATGAACGATCAGAGGGACCGGTTTGTAAAGGGCGCCGTGGCAAACGGTATCGATTCTGTAAAAGCCAACCGCATTTTCGACCTCATGGCCAAATTCGCCGAGTATGGCTTCAACAAGTCTCACAGCGCAGCCTACGCCCTGATCGCATACCAGACCGCATGGCTCAAGTCTCATTATCCGGTCGAGTTCATGGCGGCCCTGATGAACAGCTTCCTTGGCAGCTCCGATCAGATAGTAAAGCTGATAAACCAGTGCGCCCAGATGGATATCAGCATTCTACCGCCCGATGTAAACCAAAGCGGCAGGACCTTCCAGGTCGTGGGGCGCATGATACGGTTCGGGCTCGGAGCGGTGAAAAACGTCGGTGAGGCGGCCGTAGAGATCATTTTGCAGGGCCGCCGGGACCAGGGCCCGTATACGACGATCCACGAGTTCTGCGAGCGGATCGATTCGCAGAAAGTAAACCGGCGCGTGGTCGAACAGCTCATTCGATGCGGCGCTTTCGACTCCTTGCATCAAAACCGCGCCCAACTCATGGCGGGCCTGGACGAGGTGATCGAGCGGGCCGCTGCCGCCCAAAGAGACCGCCAGGCCGGGCAGATGAACTTATTTGAAATGTTGCGTTCACAAAAAAAGATGAAGGCCCCCCCACTTCCCGATGTTACGGACTGGGACAGCCGAATTCGGCTCCAATTCGAAAAAGAGTCCCTGGGGTTCTTTATCTCCGGCCATCCTCTTGATTTTTACTCGGAGCAGATCCGCTCGGTGTGCACCGCCGACACTCAATCGGTAAAAGACAAACGGGAAAGCGCATAAGTGGTGCTCTGCGGTCTGTTCTCAATCATAAAGGAAATCACCACAAAGCGAGGGGACCGCATGGCGTTCCTTAACCTCGAAGACAAGCAGGGCACAATCGAGGTAGTGGCCTTCGCGGAGCCTTTCACTCAGGCTCGAGAGCTGATCGCAGGCGATGAACCGCTTGCTCTGTGGGCCAGGGTTCAGCATGACGAAAAATCGACAAAGCTGGTCGCCAACCGCATCCTGAGTATGCAGGAGGCCGGACTGCAGGCCGTGGACTCGGTCCACATAACGCTCGATGCGGTCAGGATGGACAGGGACTCTTTGGGCCGGCTAAGACACCTGCTCATGGCCCACCCCGGAGAGTGCCGGGCCGTCCTGCACCTGGCGGTCAAGGACAAGGGGGAAGCCGTGCTCGATTTGAGCAAACTGCCGGTCAACCCGACCCACTCTTTTTTTGAGGACATGCGGCTCTATTTCGGCCCGGACTGCGCTGAGCCGATGTATAAAAATTCCGACTAACGGCGTCCTTTGGCTACCGCATAGTTTTCGCCCCTGTTGCTTCAACACGGCAAGGTATAAATCGTAATGAAAATTGCACTTGTTACACCCATGAACACTTCCGGTAATGATAAGAGTTTTTATGACTGGAAATTTTATTCCAAGTTTCTGTTCTCAAGGAAATACTTCTTATATCAACTGGCCGTTCCCATCCTGGCCTCTTTGACCCCTCCACGGCATGAGATAAGGGTATTTGACGAAAATATTGAAGACATCGATTATTCATGGAAGCCTGATCTTGTAGGCATCACAGTCAGCAGAACTATGCATGCCGATAGGGCTTATGCTATTTCGGAAGAATTTCGGAAAAGAGGAGTCAAGTCAGTTCTGGGCGGTATTCATCCGTCCATGTGTCCGGAAGAAGCACAGTTGTACTGCGACAGCGTAGTGGTCGGAGAGGCTGACAATGTGTGGGCGACTCTCCTTGAAGATGCAGAAAATGGCTGTATGAAAAGTCGCTATCAAGCTGGGAAGCTCGCCGATTTACAAGCTTCTCCCGGCATAACCAGAGCGTCCCTTTCGCGAAACAGATATATGCAGGACGTTATGCAGACCTCAAAGGGGTGCCCTTTCCATTGTGAATTCTGCTCGGTGTACGCATTTGACGGGCAGGAGATCAGGCATAAGACGATAGATCAGGTCATAGCCGAGGTCATGGATATCAATAGCTCCGCTTCTCACTACAAGAAGAAGAATGTCATATTTTTTGCCGACGACAATATCATTGCCGATAAAAAATACGCCAGGGAGTTATTCCTGTCGCTCAAGCCGCTCAATGTCAACTGGTCGTGCCAGGCATCCATCAACATCTCCCAGGAGGATGAACTCTTGGGTCTTATGCGCGACGCCGGGTGCGGGGCTGTGTTTATCGGGTTTGAATCGATATCAAAGAAAAACCTTCAGACCATGCACAAATCGATCAATCAGCGGTATGATTACGCCAAGGCAATAAAAGATATACAGTCATACGGAATACTGGTTCTGAGCTCCTTTATCGTGGGCTATGATTTTGATTCAGAAACGACCTTCGATGAATTAAAAGATTTCATTCGAGAGACCAATCTCCTGATGCCGCTCATCAATATCCTCACGCCTTTCCCTGGAACCGAGCTTTTCAAACGCCTTGAAAAGGAAGGGACGATCCTTCACAAGGACTGGAGCAAATACGACACCCAAAATGTCGTTTTTAAGCATCCCAGGTTGTCTCAGAAGGAACTGACAGATGGATACAATAGTATCGTGAGATCAGCCTATTCATTTGATGCTGTCTGGAAGAAATTAAATTATTACTGGGATATGGATTTCTGGAAGCGCGCCAATGAGCTTGACCCGGTGAAATTCTCCTACCGCCTTTTGTTTGCACTGCGGCTGTTTACATTGCTCTTTTCCCGCAACTGGGACCGATCCGGATTTATCTTGAAGGTATTGACCAAGGTGTTCAGCAAACGTGTAAGGATATCGACCATCCTGACCATGATGGCCTACAATGATTTTGCGTGCAGCTTGCAGAACAGTACCGGTTAAACCTGTTTTTTGGGGATCATCCGGCAAACGAGTACCTGCACGACGAGAAAGGACAGTATCTGTGTGCTGTGAATTCGCTCTGTGGGGGCTTTTTGACTTTCTGCCCTGAAAGGGCTGCATAGGGTAGCCCACGATCTCTACGCTCCGCGAGGTGCCCCCTGGGGAGAATAGGAGCACAAATTATTTGTAATACCCTGAAAGGGTTACATAAAACCTGCATGTCAAACGGGTCGGGCCTAATGCCGTTAACTTAACAGATATGTGTTGCCCCTGCTGTCTTTGCGGGTTTCTGCTTGGAGTGGCAGCGGCGATGCGGTTTTGAATTTGGGCTTTCGTCCCCGGCGTCGCTTTTCCAGCCCTCGACTCTTTCTGCGATATTGCTGCCGGTCTCTTGTAAATTGGCGGCCAGGTTTAGAGTTCACCCTATGTTGTGCACAGCATCGCACAAATCCCTCCCAGATGGAAGGCCATAGGCCCACATCGATACGTTCGGGGGTCGGACCACGCTAAAGCGTGCCTGCCCAAGGATTGAGCGGTCCCGATTGGTTAGGGGATTGGAATTTTGTTTTTAACCCTTCACCCCCGCTTCCCGCTTCTTGCTTCTTGCTCCCTGCTCCCTGCTCCTTGCTTCCTGCTCCTCGCTACCGTCTGTTTGCCGCTCCTCGTTGCCCGACCCCTTTGCGTTCCGGTTTATCTCGCGGAATCCATCCAAATAAGCGGAACCCTAGGGCTACGAGTGGAGAACGAATAGCCGGAATAAGTGGCTGCCAGGCTTAGACCCGCCGACGGGGGAGAAGCCACCAAACTGAATAAGTTGGCATTATCCGCATCCTTGCTCAAAATCAAAAAAAGTGCTTACTTTTTCAGAAGGTTTGATAATTTCAGGAATCAGGAGAAGGAAAAATGAATACAGAGACGGATACGGCAAGTGAAATTAAGCGTTTGGCGTTGTCTTTGGACAGTATTTTTCAAAGGGCCGAGGAATTGAATGCCTCCTTTGAACGCAGCCCTAAGCCGCGCCAGAGAAAGATAGTTGAGATATTACACAAGCATGGCATACCCGCATGTGTGGGACCGTTCTTTGATGCCTATTCCAGAATCAGCGCGACCGGAGGGGATATTGAGCAATTCAGCCACATGATGGTAGAAAGGATTTCTTCTTACCTTCAAGAAGACCCCTCCGAGGTTGCGATACGATTCTGCGAAGCGATTGCGGATTACGTTGAATTCAGGAACCGGGACCTGGACGAAGGCAGCTAGCGCTATGATCCGGGATAATGCGTCAAGTTGTGTGCTATGCATCTGAACCGAATTTTCAGGTCAGATTCTGCTCGAAAAAACTTCTTGAATAATCTCAAAGCCCTCAAAACCTTACACTTTCCCAATCAAACATGCAAATGATAGGTCAATGAGGCCGGTTCGGGGCAATTTCAAGGACGCACTTTACAACACGCCCGTCCAAGGGACGGCCGCAGACATCACAAAGAAAGCACTGGGCCGGCTACTCCAAAGATTGGCGGATACCGGAGTGAAGATTATCGGAACGGTACACGACGAAATCATTCTCGAAACTCCTGATAGGTTGCCAGGGGAAGCTGGTGTAATTCTCAGGGAGACCATGATTCAGGCAGGAGAAGCTTATCTCGGTAAAGTTCCGGTTGAAGTGGAGGTTACCATTGCGGAGACCTGGGCGGAAAAGTGAGGACAGTTCAGGCTCCTGGAGAGGACGGGTTTAAATTGGCGCTGATCCGGGTTGCTGAAAAGATGGGAGGAGTGATGCTCAGATCGTTCACACATGACGAGATCATAGTTAATGGCCATATTGCCCAACGGCCACTTCACCGTGGGAAGTTGCGCTCCCCACACCTCCTTTCGCTGCTGCTCAGTGTGGGGGATCTTTATACGGAAAATTACAGAATTTTGTGCACACGATCACGGTGGCTGCTCGCAATGACGCCGCCGGGCCGGAAGACCCCTTTATTAGACCTCAGACAATCCGGACGGAAATCAGCTCACGAAGGCTCGCTGCTGCGTTATTGTTCGGGCGTAAACAAATTCGACTGAATCGCGATCACGGCGATTCCGGACAGTTAGCATTGCCTGCAGCCCTGCACGGATCAAGGCACTATTTTGGTCCCGAGGACCACGAGGAACTTTGCCAGCCAATCGGGATGCGCAGGCCATGCCGGGGCGGTTACAAGCTTACCGTCCACATGTGCCTGATGGACTGCGATATCGACATACTTGCCGCCGGCTAGATTGACATCGGGCCCCACTGCGGGGTAAGCACTGCAAGACTTGCCCTGGAGCACTCCGGCTGCCGCAAGCAGTTGCGCCGCATGACAGATAGCGGCAATGGGTTTGTCCGCTTTGGCAAAATCCCGTACGATGCCCAAAACCTTTTCGTTCAGCCGAATGTACTCAGGGGCCCTCCCCCCGGGGATGACGAGAGCATCGTATGCTTCCGCCTTTACGTCATCGAAAGTTGCATTAAGTGTGAAGTTGTGGCCCGGCTTTTCGCTATACGTTTGGTCCCCTTCGAAATCATGCACCGCCGTGCGAACGTGATCGCCGGATTTCTTGCCGGGACATACCGCGTGCACAGTGTGTCCAACCATCTGCAGCGCCTGGAAGGGCACCATAACCTCATAGTCTTCCACAAAGTCGCCGACTAGCATCAAAATCTTCTTGGCAGCCATAATGATCTCCTCTCTGGGTTGCGATTGGGGTCCGCAAATCAGGATTTTCCTTCCATTATATGCCGAGTTTGCGGGTCGGGCCAAGGCAATAACCAGGTTCTTATAGATAAATGTTAAAAACACATGCCTTATTAGGGCTTAAGAGCTCGTTTTTGACTCCAAAATGATAGCTCTAAGCCGGGCTTGGGGCTCGCCAAGCGTATCCAGCCGGCGGCGAACGGGGTCGGGGCCATGGCAAAAACAACTCCAGCTTGCGTTAGATGATCGTTTTTGACCCTAAAAATACACTTCTAAGCCTCATATAAGCAATGATATTAGATCGTTGTCACGCAATTTTAGTCAGTTATCTCGGCCCGACCTAATGCCGTTAACTTAACGTTTTATTCCGTTAATTCAATAACCTACCTATAATT
>OMSV01000042.1 GCA_900290385.1 Syntrophobacter sp. SbD2
ACGGAACCGTACGCACGGTGGTGTGGGAGGACGGGGGAGGCGACTCCCCCTCCTACCCGATTCAATAGCAATTGGCGATCTGATTACTTAAACTCTTTGTCGATAATCCGATGGACGATCGTATAGGGGTCGGATTCCTTGTCAACGATCTTACGCACCATTTCATCCAGCGAATCTCCGCGCCCTTCGACCCTTTCCAGGATAGTTCTAAACGCCTGATCTTTCAGGACTCCCATAAGTTGAATTCTAGCGCGCTTTTCCAGAATTTTCCGCCACTTTCCGGAATGGGTGGCCAGAAGATAGGCCCTGTGTTTTTCGATTGCCTCGTAGAGATCTTCGATCCCCCGGCCCTTTATTGCTACGGTTTCCACGATCTGAGGTTCCCAATCCTCACCGTTGTGCCTTCTGGCATCCAGCTCTATCAGGTTCATCAGTTCGCGGACGGTCTTGCGGGAGCCTTCGCGATCTGCTTTGTTCACCACGAAAATATTGCCTATTTCCATTATGCCGGCCTTGATCGCCTGAATGTCATCCCCCATGCCCGGTACTGTCACCAGTATGGTTGTGTGGGCGCTGTTTACTATTTCCACCTCGTCCTGACCCACGCCCACCGTTTCCACTATGATCACGTCCTTACCCGCTGCGTCCAGAACGTTTACCATATCGTTGGTGGATTTGGAGAGACCCCCGAAATGACCGCGCGTGGCAAGGCTGCGGATGAAAACTCCCGGGTCGAGAAAATGCCGCTGCATCCGGATGCGGTCACCCAGTATGGCCCCCCCCGTAAACGGGCTTGTCGGATCGACCGCTAAAATCCCTACTGTCTTTTCCGCCTTGCGATAGGCGCCCGTGATCTGGTCGACAAGAGCGCTCTTGCCAACCCCCGGAGAACCTGTGAAACCGACAACGTAGGCTTTGCCCGTATGAGGATAGAGTTCCTGCAGAACGTTCTTTGCGGAGGGAATCTCATCGTCGATATCTCGAAGAATACGAGCTATGGTTCTTACATCGCCAGAGACGATCTGTTCAATGATGTCCATGCGCTAAACCCTGCATCGGGAAGTGGAACTGAATTCCCGGCGAATCATAATGATTTGATGTTCGCAATGCGCCGCTTGGCGTCCGGGTTTGTCTATTTTTTTAAAACAACCCCCCTGCGCGGCATGATATTGCTGTTGACCCAGTCTATTATGTCCTTAAGCCTTGCGCCGGGTTCGAATATTTCCTTTATGCCGATCTCCTTGAGCTTGGGGACATCCTCGAGAGGGAATATGCCTCCACCTACCACCGATATATCTTGCGCGTTGTTGTCCTTCAAAAGGTCGAGAACCCTGGGAAAGGAATATGTATGAGCGCCCGACAGGATGCTTAATCCGATCATGTCCACGTCTTCCTGGATGGCGGTGCTCACGATCTGCTCCGGGGTCTGATGGCACCCGGTGTATACGACTTCAAAGCCCGCATCGCGAAAAGCGCGAGCTACAATACGGGCGCCCCGGTCATGGCCGTCAAGGCCCGGTTTGGCAACCAATATACGAAGTTTCCTCGCTTTTTCCATGGAAACCTGCCTCCTTGATGAGTTTTGAGTTTTTAGCTTTTAGTTTTTAGCAAATCCACGGATTTTGAGTTTTTATTTGACCCAACTCAAAACTGACAACTGAAAACTAAAAACTGCTTAGAAAGTCCCGGGATCCGTATAGACTCCAAAGGCGTCCCTGTAAAGATCGCAACATTCCTGTTCGGTCGCTCCTGCCTTTACCGCATCTATTAGAGCGGGCATGACATTGTTTTCCCAGCACGGCTGGCCTTCGCATCTGCGCCTCAGCTCGTCCATCGCTTTTTGGAACCTGACTTTGTCGCGCTTTCCCTTGTAACGGTTGGTCCGCTCGACCTGCATCCGTTCAATCTCGTCGTCTATCTTGAGGACGAATTCCAGTTCCGGCCGGTCGGAAGTATATTTGTTCACACCGATTACGATTTTTTCTCCGCTCTCGACCTGCCGCTGGAAATGAAAAGCCGCATCGGCAATTTCCATCTGCGGGTAGTCCCTTTCTATGGCCCTAACCATCCCGCCCATTTCATCAAGCTTGCGGATATAGACGTTGGCTTCTTCCTCCATCTTGTCGGTGAGCGCCTCGACGAAATAAGAGCCGGCCAGCGGATCGATCACATGCGTGACACCACATTCGTCAGCCAGTACCTGCTGCGTGCGCAGTACCTGCTGCGTGCGCAGCGCGATGAGCACAGCCTCCTCGCTTGGAATCATGTAGACCTCATCGAGCGAGTTGGTGTGCAGAGAATTGGTGCCGCCCAAAATCGCCGCAAGAGCTTCGGTAGTGGTCCGAATGACATTATTGTAAGGTTCCTGTGAAGTAAGCGAGCACCCGGCCGTCTGGGTATGGAAGCGCATCAGCATGGACCTGGGGTCCTGCGCCCCGAAGCGTTCTTTCATGATCCTCGCCCATATGCGCCGGCTCGCGCGCATCTTCGCTATTTCTTCGAAAAAATCGATATGGGAATTCCAGAAAAAGGAGAGCCGGCCGGCAAATTCGTCGACTTTCAGCCCCCTTTTGATTCCTTCCTCGACATAGGTAATGCCGTCATAGATCGTGAAAGCAAGTTCCTGAACGGCAGTCGATCCGGCTTCCCTGATGTGGTAACCGCTTATGCTGATGGTGTTCCAACGTGGCGCCTCCCTGGTTCCAAATTCAACCGTATCGGTTACCAGTCTCAGGCTCGGCTCAGGCGGAAGCATAAGCGTCTTCTGAGCTATGAACTCTTTGAGGCAGTCGTTCTGAATTGTGCCGCCAAGCTTCTTGCGGGAGTAGCCCTCGTTTTCGGCATTGGCTATGTACATGGCCCATATTATCGAAGCCGGAGGGTTGATCGTCATCGACGCGGTGACTTCCTCCAGGTTGATGTTTGCGAACAACCGCTGCATGTCCTCCAGGGTGTCGATTGCAACCCCGCATTTGCCGCACTCGCCCTGCGCAAGAGGAGAGTCCGTATCGTATCCCATGAGGGTCGGGAAGTCGAAAGCGGTGCTGAGGCCGGTTTCACCGTGATTAATCAGATAGTGGAATCGATTGTTCGTATCCTCAGAAGTACCCAGTCCCGCGAACATGCGCATGGTCCAGAGACGGGCCCGATACATAGTGCCCTGAACGCCCCTGGTGAAAGGGTATTTACCGGGAAAGCCAATGTCTTCCGAAAAGTCCCTGTTTGCAATGTCCAGCGGGGTGTAAAGCGGCTTCAACTCCAGATCGGAAACCGTAGAAAACCGGGTGAGCCGCTCCGGCACTTTTCTGAGAGCCTTCCGGTATTCGTCCAGCCACTCGGCGTATTCTTTTTCAATGCACTCGAGCGCTGATTCGGAAAGAACTTTTTTCCCCATTCTTTTACCTCCTGAGAGCGGTGAGCGTGGGCCCTGTAGAAAACAGCTTCAGCCTGAAAGATCGGGCAACCTTGTGCCTTGTTGAAACAAACAGCCAAAATTCGGCCAACTACTGGAGAGATACAATTATGTAATTATAATTCGACTATTGCAAAACGGGGAAGAAATAAAAATCTGACCGGGGGATACTGCGCCGAACAAGGGGGCAACCCGCAAACACGGTAAGAACCAGCATTGAGCACTTGATCGAACTAAGAACCCGCTCGAACAGATCACATAGCGACACCCGCTTGCGCAGTTAACCAAAGCGCGCAGGTATTGTCAAACAAATTCCGCTTGACTCTACGGTCTCACCTAGAGTAGTAGGAGATTGTGCAAATCCTTGAGTTCTGAATTGCGCCAGTTCGCATGGTTCATCTCCGGCTGTATCATGGTCTCTCGTTCTACTTGGTCCGTAACGGATAATCGCTTCACCCAGGGATATTGTACCTGATCGGATTGGTGGGAACATCCTCAATACCTGAGAGTTTGTCTGATGCCGGATCCCCCGCCTTGATCCGATCTTTCCTTTCCGTACCCGCTCCAACCTTTTGAGAACATATTGTGACCAGTTTGCCAGCGATTCGGTCCGCCATGGGCCAATTATGTTTGAACCGGAAGGAGGTGAGGTAGTCTCAGAATTCCGCAAATCGGGGCACTTGCATAAATAGAAAACACAGCATTCATTCAAGAAGGAGGGGACTATGGCAGACGTTCTGAAGCCGCGCTGGGGCCAGCCGGCTACCGGTATCATTTCAAACATCGTATTCTTCCTGGTCGCGTGGTTGACATGGTTTGTTTTCAGCGATCCCAGAGGCCCGGTGGGATCTTTTCCTTACCCATTCGTTATGTACCTCGCCATGATGATTCTCGTAGGTCTCTGGCAACACATGTTCTTTGGAGACTGGCCTTTTGAAAACCTTTCCCCGCCGGTAAGAGGAGTTGTCCAGACAATAGTGAATCTCGTTTTAGTCTGGTTCGTTCTTCATGTTATTTTCTACAGAGTGCTGGGGCTGGGTTTCAATTTTCTGAGCCAGCACAACCTGAATGAACTTGCCGACACGGGCAAGCTTTTGCCGCTCTCGATGGCCAACATCAACAAGGTGATCGCCGATTCGATTGCCGCCGGCCAATCGGTCCTTCCCGATTTCAAGTCTTTGCCGCTCAAGACCATGCAGGGGGCGCACCTTGCTCAAAGCGCGATCGTTGGCTTCGTGCTCATCGGGTTCTACAGCTACCCTTTTGTGACCATTCTTTTTGGGAAATGGCCCGTGCGCCCGAGCGATCTCACTCAGCCCCAGGCCGGATGTGCGGAACTCGGATGGGCCACTCTGTTGACTATTTTCTTTTACACGGTCCTCATTGTGCCTTTCTTCGGGGGAGTGTTGGAATCAAGCTTTGGAACGGCTTTCGCCCTGGGCCGCCCATGGTGGGGCAGTATCGCGGGCTTCGGTCACATACACTGGGTGTTCGGCTGGTGGGAATGGATGATCGTACTTTTGTTCATGACCGCTAACGTGTGGCGAATGAAGCCATGGAGTCTAATACAGCTTCCCCAGCCATGGAAGGGAACAATTTCCTTCATATGCACTGTTATACTCGGTTACCTGATTGCCTTGCTCCTTATAAAGCTGATACCCACCTGGGTAAACATGGAGGAGCTGACCCACCACCTACCCGCCGGTGACGCCGGCAATCCTACCCGCTTTTTCTGGTATCACGCAGCGGAAATAGGCGGGTTCACACTGATTCCATTCCTGGCCTGGCACCATTATTTTGATGATATGTGCCCAATGGCCGACAAGGATTCATGGGGGGCATTCTGGTACAGGACCTTCGGCGTACTGGTCCTGTCGGTCATCAATTATGTTCTTTTTTATGTAGTCAATTTTGGGTTCTGGGGACTGGGAAACCATCACATGGAAGGAGGCCTTGCCGAAAGATTCCTTACCGGCGAGTCCCTTATCTGGAACTTCTGGTGGATCATTCCTCTGCTCTGGAACGAATGGTTCTTCCACAAATGGCCGTTCTATGTCCATGAGCATCATTAGGAAGAGTTTGTCCGGACTCCACGTATTTGAAATGAAACAGCAAGGGAGGGGTTGTCCTCTCCCTTGAAGCTAATGAGGGTTTTCCATAAGAGAGGGCGGGGGTTATCCCCGCCCTCGATTTTTGTAATGCGCCGGGACCTGCGGCGCACCCGGACCAAAATGCTCGGAACCTATTGAATTGAGCAAAGAAGTTATGTACATAGAGCAAACGCGCCTAAGTTGCGGCGGTTTAGCAAAAATCTGACCGGAGCCGCGGAGAGATGAGACGCCTACCCTTCGAGGCAGAAGAAATAGCTATCCTTGCGCAGGCTATTGAAGCCTCGGAAGAGCTCATAAGCGATTTTTACAAGATTTCCACCTCCGAATGGAAAAGATACCGGTATGATATACAAAACTTGAGTGACCTTGGCGAAGAGGAAGTCACCGATGTCGCTTTCGCCCAAATTCGTCGAGATCTCAGACGCCCCGGTGATAGGACGCGGGGAAGCGAACCGGGCGATTTTTTCAAAATCTGCATCCAGGACCATGTGATCCGCAGGGCTGTTGAGCGCGACAAAGGGATCAGGCTTTTCCCGCTCACGGCTTACATAGTGACTCATGAGC
>OMSV01000043.1 GCA_900290385.1 Syntrophobacter sp. SbD2
CTCTTTGAAAAAACCGCCGATGAACCCATCGAGCCGGCCTCTTTTACCAAGATCGCCTCTCTTTACCTGATTTTTGAAGCGATCAAGCAGGGCCGGATTCACCTGAACGACGAAGTCCCGATCAGCGAGGAAGCTTGGCGGACCGGCGGCTCGAAGATGTTTGTCGGGGTTGGAACGAGCGTTCCCCTCGAGGAGCTTATAAAAGGCATAGCGGTAGTTTCGGGCAACGATGCCTGCGTGGCGGCTGCGGAATATCTATGTGGGAGCGTGGACGCTTTTGTAGATGCCATGAACCGTAAAGCCAAAGAACTGGGAATGACCCGAACCCGGTTCCTCACTCCTAACGGATTGCCCGCTGAGGGTCAGATTACAACCGCCAGGGACATGGCGACCCTTGATATAGCTTACTTAAAGGCCTTTCCTGAAGCGCTGGGCTTCCATTCCATGAAAGAATACTCCTACAACAACATCCAGCAGTCCAACCGAAATCACCTTCTGTTCAAAGATCCGACCATCGACGGCCTGAAAACGGGATACATCGCAGCATCCGGATACCACCTTTCCGCCACATCCATGCGCGGCGGGATGCGGCTCATCGCTATCGTTATGGGCGCCCAGAGCCCTCCGGTCCGTGAAAGGGAAGCTCTCAAGCTGCTGAACTACGGATTCAGCAATTTCACTCTGGTCCAACCGTTCCCGGAGGGACAGGCAGTCGCAAAAGCGAAGGTCTGGAAAGGACAAAAGGACCAAATAGACATTTATCCTCGTGAAAACGCTTCTTTTGTCATCCAGCAAAGCCAGAAAAACCTGCTGAAATGGGAGATACATGCACCTGCCGATGTGACCGCCCCAATCAAGGCAGACAAGCAAATAGGCGAGATCGTTTTCCTGGTATCCGACCAGCCGAAGCGAACCGTTGCACTGGCCAGCAGGGAGGACATTCCGCTCGGAGGCTGGTTCAAAAGGAGCTGGCAAACGATCCCAAGCCTCCTTGCGGTCGATTGGAGACAGATGACTTTGGTCCTGGGCGGGATAGCCATTGTGGCTATTGTTCTAATTCTCCTGTCCGGCCGCAAATCGAAGAAGAAGTTTGCAAGATAATAACCTTCGAATTTTCCATATTCCAGGAAACTGCCGGTTGACCGATTGCCACGGTCTACATGGTTGAGCTGGCAATCAACTAAGGATACCCGCGTCCCTGCGCGCGCGCCCGAACGGTTGATAGGCTGAAGGTAGATAGGCTGAAGGCCACCGCGTCCCTGAGTTCGTGCCCGAACGATTTGCCTAACAGCCCTCAGCCTATTTACCTTCCCGTGTCCCTGCACGGGCGCCCGAACTCTTCCGGAAGGCTTTAGCGCAGTATCAGGAGTGAGGAACAAGACTGAGGAACACGCCCGCACAATCAGCGTCCGTATCGTACTTCGTCATTCCGGCAGCGCTTCTGAGCCGGAATCCACGTTTTTTGTGCTTCATGGCCCAAGGGACTGCATTCCGGTTAAAAACATGCCGGCATGACGAACTTGATTTGGCGCGTCTTTCGCCTTAACGGACACTTTATTACGGGAAGCAGGATGTTATGCCCACGCAGTCCTCAGTCCTATGTCCTCCGTGGCGCGTACAGCAGGGCGAAACAGCACTCTCAGATTGCCCAGCGCAGGGCCGAAGGCCCTCAGTTCTCAGTCCTCAGTCCTCAGTCCTGAGTCCTGACAGGTGAATCTATATGGCACTCGTTTCAAAGACGGCGGAGTTGCTTATCGAATCGGACGGAACGGACCTTTCGGCCGTGGTGCATCTGCCGGCCGAGCTCCCTGCCCCGGTGATAGTCTGCTCCCACGGCCTTCTTAGCGCCAAGGAAAGCCCCAAGTTCATCACCATAGGCGAGACGATGAGCGAAGCGGGCTTTTGCGCCCTGCGATTCGATTTTTCAGGCTGCGGGGACAGCCCTCCAAGGCACACGATGAGTCTTGTCGAAGCAAGGATGTGCGACCTGAAGGCGGCTATGAGTTTTGTTCTTAAACAGCCATGGTCGGACGGACGCATCGGGCTTCTCGGCTCGAGCCTTGGCGGGTTCCTGTCACTTCTTGCCGCTAACGAACGTCCGGAACTGATTCGAGCCACCGTGTGCTGGGCAGCTCCTTTCGACATCAGCGGGATTCATCCGGATGCGGAGCAATTAGAGGAATTGCGAACCATTTTCCCGGACGGCCTCAGCCTTGGCTCTCCAACAAACTTGGATGCCATGAGCAAGGCCGGACGCGTTCTGCTGATTCATGGGCAATTGGATGAAGTCGTGCCCTGGAAAGATTCGGTCCGGATTTATGAACGTCTTAATGACCCCAGGAAGCTTCTACTTATGCGTACCGCAGACCACAGGATCAGTGACGATTCCTGGCGCAAGAGAGGGATTCAGGCCAGCGCAGAATGGTTCCTTACTCATTTGAAAATAAAAACCTGATACTTGTGAGAACTGCTTTCGGGATCTTAATATATTAACAAGGGTAAACCCTTGTGCCGGTGCCCTCAGCTTTTCAATAGATGAATGGAGATTCCCAAATTCTGCCGGAGAGGAAGCCGATGCNNTACGGGTCTTTTTTTTCTGATTTTAGTCCTCTCACTGCCGGCAGTACTCCTGCTCTCATCCGCTGCCCTGGCCCGGCAGGATGAAATCAGTCTTACAATCATGCATGTAAATGATACCCATGGACATATCATTCCGTACCAGGACAAGAGCGTTGATCCCGAACGGCCGGTTGGCGGCGCTGAGTACCTCGCCAAAATGATTGAGAGCGAAAGGGCTGCAAATCCGGACGGCACAATCCTTCTATCAGCGGGGGATATGTTCCAGGGGACCCCGGTATCAAACCTCTTCCACGGGAAGCCCGTAATCGAGATCATGAATTACCTGCAATACGACGCCATGGCCCTCGGGAACCACGAATTCGACTGGGGACAAGACGTCCTCCAATCCATTATTTCGTTGGCCGGCTTTCCGGTGGTTTCGGCAAATGTCTTCAAGCCCGGCAGCCAATATATCCCCGGGGTGAGCCCCTATGTAATTCTGAAAAGGCAGGGAGTTCGAATCGCCGTAATCGGCATAACCACACCCGACACCTACTACACCTCAAGACCCGGCAATCTCACCGGACTCACATTCGTTCACCCGGAGAAGGTCCTGCCCGATATAATCAGGCAGGTCCGGGCACAAGGGGCCTCAATCGTCGTTGCGCTCACCCATGACGGGTTGGACTCAGACCGGGAATTGGCAAGGAAAGTCAGCGGAATCGACATCATAGTAGGAGGCCATAGCCATACGGCCATAAGAGACCCAGTGATCGAATCGGGCACGGTAATAGTGCAGGCAGGCTCGAACGGGATCTATCTCGGGGTCCTGAACATCACTTTTGACCGGGCGGAGAAAAAGATCCTCAGCTATACACGCAAGGACGAACTCCGGCTGGTTTCAGCCGCACCGGGCGCTCAGATCGATCCAAATGTCGCCCATATCGTCGACAAGTATGAAACACAGATAAAGACCGAGTTTTCAAAAGTGATCGGCACAGCGGCAGCCGATCTTACCAGGGATCGTGCCGGGGAAAGCTGCCTTGGCGACATCGTTACAGACGCCATGCGCGAAGCCTCCGGCGCCCGGATCGCCTTCCAGAACGCCGGCGGCATCCGGGCCGATATACCAAGAGGACCGATTACTATGGAGGCAGTCTTCACGACTCTGCCCTTTGAAGATGATATGGTCACGATGGACCTGACAGGAGAGCAGATCGGGGAGCTTTTGGAGAAGAGCGTTTTATCGGAAAAGATGCTCCAGGTTTCAGGAATGCACATCGTATATGATCTGTCCAAACCTGTTGGAGCAAAGGTGGCCTCGGTAGAGGTGGCTGGAAAGCCAATGGAGCCCCAGGCAACCTACAGGGTTGTGACGAATGATTTTCTTGCCTCCGGAGGCGACCAGTTCAATATTTTCAAACAAGGCCGAAACATCTCTGCCGGGCCGTCGCTAAGGGACGCAGTAGCCGGCTACATCAGCAAAAATTCGCCGATAAATGTTCAGGCCCGGAACAGAATCATTTTCAGAAACTAATGAGGACGAAAACTGTTTCACAGTCGGGCTCGAAGGGAGCCTGGCTGACGGGGCCAAAATATTCACGGTGGCCACGGGGTGAATAATGAATGGTGAATGCTGAAAAACCCAACTTCTTTAACCACCGATGGACCCGGATAAAGCCCTCGATTTTTCGATCCCAGGATCTCCTTTAGGACAGCCGTCTTCGTAGTCATGTAGGGTGGGCAAGGCTTTCAGGGGCTGTGCCCACCCCACAGGGCTTTTGCGACGGGATGTTGTGCTTCCTGCTTCCTGCTCCCTGCTCCCTGCATGTCCGCGTCCGCCCGTGGTTCTCCGGGCAATTGCCCGTTGGTTAAAGTCGCTATTGCATCCGATTATTGGTTTATCATAGTATGGATCGCGCCAGGTATTCCCGTTAAACACAATCGCGCTTTTTTACAAACCCGTCCTTTTGAGATCGCCCGCGAAACCGGGTACGGTTATAAAAGTTTGCTATTTCGTTCTTACTCGTTACAATTAATCTCCGAGAATCTTTCTGGAGCAGTTAAGTTTCCGGTTTTTGCCGGGCCGAAGTCGAATTATGCGGACGGGGCGAGGTTTGTCCCTGGTGAAAATGCGAGGAACATTTTATGAGCCTTCCATGGAATCGTCCCAAGGCAATTCTTTTGCTCGAGGACGGGACCGTTTTTCGAGGATACACGTTCTGCGGTCATGGCCGAACGCTGGGCGAGGTGGTCTTCAATACCAGCATGACCGGGTATCAGGAAGTTTTGACCGATCCATCTTACAAAGGTCAGATCGTGGCAATGACCTATCCTCTGATCGGCACTTACGGAATCAACCCGGAGGACATGGAATCGGCGGCCATACACGTGGAAGCATTCATCGTAAAGGAGTACCAGGACTTTGCCAGCAACTGGCGAAGCGACCGGTCTCTGGCCGATTTCCTGAACGAACATGGCAAGATCGGCATCGAAGGCATAGATACGCGCGCCCTTACCAGACATATCCGGGTTGGAGGGGCGATGCGCGGAATCATCGCGACCGACACCGAGAACCTGAGCGAACTGATGGATCAGGTCTTGGCATATCCGGGGCTGAACGGGATCGATCTGGTAAAATACGTAACGTGCCAAAAACCCTATAGATGGCTGCATGGCGAAAAGCATGAAATAGCTTCCCCGCAATGGTTGCCGAACGTTGGCGGACTCCGGGTGGCCGCCCTTGACTGCGGGATAAAATATAATATCCTTCGCAAACTGGAGAATGCGGGGTGTCAGGTACTGGTTTTCCCCGCTCATGCCGGCGCCGCTGAGATTCTTAGCTGTGATCCCGACGGCATTTTTCTTTCAAACGGACCCGGCGACCCGGCCGCTGTGCATTATGTTATCGAAACCGTTCGGGACCTGTTCGGGAAGAAACCCATATTCGGCATCTGCCTCGGACACCAGATGATGGGACTTGCGCTCGGGGGCACTACATTCAAACTCAAGTTCGGGCACCGGGGCGCAAATCAACCGGTAAAAGACCTCACAACAGGCAGAATCGAGATCACTTCACAGAATCATGGCTACTGCGTCGATCCTGATTCGCTTTCGCACCTGCCCGTTCGACTTACGCATATAAACCTGAATGACAATACGCTGGAAGGGATGGAGCACCTCGAGATTCCCGCCTTCTGTGTCCAGTATCATCCGGAAGCCTCTCCCGGCCCGCATGACGCCTCATACCTTTTCGGCCGGTTTATTGAATTGATCGAGAAGAATGCGTCAGCCGCCCGGCGACCGTATAACATTTGCCACTGATAATCCGGATTCAAGGAAACCGAGTTAATGCCCAAACGCACAGACATAAAGAAAATACTGCTTATCGGCTCCGGGCCGATAATTATAAGCCAGGCGTGCGAGTTCGACTACTCCGGGACACAGGCCTGCAAGGCGCTGCGTGAAGACGGCTACGAAATAGTGCTGATAAACAGCAATCCGGCCACCATCATGACCGACCCTGAGATGGCGCAGTACACTTATATAGAGCCGATAACCCCTGAGGTGGTCGCAAAGGTCATAAGGCGCGAGCGCCCTGACGCTCTGCTTCCCACACTTGGAGGCCAAACGGCCCTCAACGTGGCTGTGAAAGTCGCCGAAATGGGCATACTGGAAAAATTCGGCGTGGAGATGATAGGCGCTAAAGCCTCGGTCATCAAAAAGGCAGAAGACCGCCAGCTTTTCCGGGAAGCCATGGCAAACATAAATCTAAGGGTGCCCGAAAGCCTTATAGTGAACCAACTTGCCGATGCGGAAAGCTTTGCCCAGAAAATGGGCTATCCGCTGATCGTGCGGCCTTCGTTCACCCTGGGAGGCACCGGCGGCGGGGTAGCCTACAACCGCGAAGAGCTTCTCGATCAAACCCAGAGGGGTTTGGACGCGAGCATGATTCATTCGGTGATGATCGAGGAATCCGTTCTCGGATGGAAGGAATTCGAACTCGAGGTGATGCGCGACCGCATGGACAATGTGGTCATCATCTGCTCGATCGAAAATATGGACGCAATGGGCGTACATACCGGAGATTCGATCACTGTCGCCCCAGCCCAGACCCTCACCGACCGCGAATACCAGATGATGCGCGACGCATCCGTTGCCATTCTGCGGGAGATAGGAGTCGAAACCGGGGGCTCCAACGTCCAGTTTGCGATCAACCCCCAAAACGGCGACATGGTAGTAATCGAGATGAACCCGCGCGTTTCGCGCTCCTCCGCGCTCGCCTCCAAGGCCACCGGGTTCCCTATCGCCAAGATCGCCGCCAAGCTCGCCGTGGGCTATTCGCTCGATGAGATCGCAAACGACATCACGCGGGAAACCAAAGCTTCCTTTGAACCTACCATAGATTATTGCGTGGTGAAGGTCCCCCGATTCACCTTTGAAAAATTTCCCCGCACCGACGACCAACTGTCCACTTCCATGAAGTCGGTGGGGGAAACAATGGCCATTGGGCGCACATTTAAAGAAGCGCTTCACAAAGCCATTCGCTCTCTTGAAATCGGCCGATTCGGGTTTTGCGATCCGCCCGCCCGCATTGATTCCGAGTACGTCGAACAGTTGAAGCTAAGCCTTTCCCGGCCGAATTCTCAAAGGCTTTTTCAAATCGGCGAAGCACTGAAGCTGGGCATGTCGATAGAAGAGATTTACAGGCTCACCTTTATCGACCCATGGTTTTTGAAGCACATCATGGAAATACTCGAAGTGGAGAAGGCAATAGCTCAATCCGCCTCCGGATCTACTTTTCTCGAAAATGCGGAACAGCTTCGATCCGCAAAGGCATGGGGATTTTCCGACCGGCGGTTGGCACAGCTTACCGGCACCGAGGAGGAAACCGTGCGCCAGAAGCGCCTGAGGCACGGCATCAGGCCGGTTTACAAACTGGTCGATACATGCGCCGCTGAGTTTGAAGCTTACACGCCCTATTACTACTCGACCTACGAAACCGAAGACGAAGCAAGACCTTCGAACAAGCCCAAAGTGGTAATCCTCGGGGGAGGTCCCAACAGGATAGGTCAGGGCATCGAGTTTGACTACTGCTGCGTTCACGCCTCGTTTTCGCTCCGGGAAGAAAACCACGAATCCATAATGGTGAACTCGAACCCGGAGACTGTGTCGACCGACTATGATACATCCGACAAACTCTATTTCGAGCCGCTGACCCGCGAGGACGTTCTCCACATTCTGGAAAGTGAAAAACCCAAGGGCCTTATCGTGCAGTTTGGGGGCCAGACCCCTCTAAATCTGGCGGTCCCGCTCGAAAAAGCCGGCGCACAAATTCTTGGCACTTCCCCTGACGCCATCGACAGGGCCGAGGATCGAAAGCGGTTCCAGCAGATGCTTCATAAACTCGGTCTAAAGCAACCGGAAAACTCAACCGCATTCACCGTTCAGGAAGCCTTCGAGGCTGTGGATGACATAGGTTTTCCTGTGGTTGTCCGCCCCTCTTACGTGCTCGGCGGACGGGCCATGGAAATAGTCTATGATAAAAGCCGGCTCGCAGAGTTCATGCAAACGGCCGTGCTTGTTTCACCGGGCCATCCGATTCTGATTGACAAATTCCTCGAGGACGCAATCGAACTCGATGTCGACGCCATCAGCGACGGCCGGGTCACGGTTATCGGCGGTATAATGGAGCACATCGAACAGGCGGGGATTCATTCCGGAGACTCTGCGTGCGTGCTTCCACCCATCAGCGTCTCAAAGCAGATGCAGGAGGAGATCAGAAGACAGACAAGGCTTCTGGCTGCAGAGCTTGGCGTAATAGGCCTCATGAACATTCAGTTTGCAATCCAGAACGGGGAGGTTTTCATTCTCGAGGTGAATCCGAGGGCGTCCCGGACGGTCCCCTTCGTCAGCAAGGCGATCGGGCGTCCGTTGGCCAAACTAGCCACCAAGGTTATGCTGGGCAAAAGCCTGAAGCAACTTGGGTTTGAAAGGGAGATCGAGCCGGTGCACATATCGGTGAAAGAGGCCGTTTTCCCGTTTTCGCGCTTTCCGAATGTGGACACCCTGCTTGGACCCGAAATGAAGTCAACCGGAGAGGTCATGGGAATCGGCGAAAACTTCGGGATCGCCTTCGCAAAAGCCCAGGCCGCAGCCGGATACGAACTGCCCAAAGGCGGGACGGTTTTCATAAGCGTTCACGACGGAGACAAAGTCAAGACGCTGCCCGTGGCGAGAAGCTTTCTCCAGTTGGGTTTCAAACTGATCGCAACCGCCGGGACCAGCAGGTTCCTCGAACAGAACGGGATACCCGCAGATCGCGTGTATAAACTGAAAGAAGGCCGCCCTCACGTTGTGGACAAGATCAAGAGCGGTGAGATACAGTTGGTTGTCAATACCAGCCTCGGCAAGAAGCCCACTTCCGACTCATATGAAATCAGGCGCACCACGCTGGTCCACAATATTGCTTACGCCACCACCATTGCCGGGGCGCAGGCCATTGCCGAAGCCGTATTTGCTCTGCAAAAAGGCGACTGGGATGTAAAAACACTTCAGGAATACCACCAGGGGATACAACAGTGATGGAAACTAGGTTAGTGCCTGATCGCAAAATCTCAATTCCCGTAGGCCCGGAGATTTTGGCCCCTTTTACTCCGAATAAGAAGGAAGAGTGCGGCATCTTTGGCATTTTCGGCCATGAGGATTGCGCCAAAATGGCTTATTTCGGCCTCTACGCCCTTCAGCACCGAGGGCAGGAAAGCGCTGGAATCGCCGTGGGAGACGGCAGTCAGATCACAGACCATAAGAATATGGGTCTGGTACATGATATATTCACGGAAGAAATCCTTAAAACCCTCAAGGGCTACCTTGCCATTGGGCATGTACGCTATTCGACCACCGGGTCCTCCCTTCTTGCAAATGCGCAGCCGTTTGTAGTTTTCCATGGAAACAACCATTATGCGATCGGACATAACGGCAATTTGGTAAACGCGATCGAACTGCGCCGGGAACTCGAGAGGCAGGGGGCGATTTTTCGTTCCACCATGGATACGGAAATATTCATGCACCTGCTGGCCAGAAACCTGAGTCACGGGCTCGAGGAAGCCCTGGTCGAAGCGTTGGACAAAGTTAAGGGCGCCTATTCGCTGGTCATGTGCACAAAGGACACGCTGATCGGAGCGCGCGATCCAAACGGTTTCAGGCCTCTTTGTCTGGGTAAGCTGAACGGCAGCTATGTGCTGGCTTCCGAGACCTGTGCCTTCGACCTTATAGAAGCAACATACATCCGCGACGTCGAACCCGGCGAAATCGTAATTATAAACGAGGATGGGCTGCACTCTCTTTTCCCTTTCCCCAAAAGGCGTCCCTCTCAGTGCATATTCGAATTCATCTACTTCGCCAGGCCGGACAGCAATATTTTCAACCAGAACGTTTATATGTTCAGAAAAAGGCTGGGGAGCCTGATGGCCAAGGAGAACCCCTCGGTTTGCGCCGACCTGCTGATGCCTTTCCCCGATTCGGGAAACTACGCCGCCCTTGGACTCGCCCAGGCGAAGAATATCCCTCTGGAAATGGGGATCATACGAAACCACTACGTGGGTCGCACCTTCATACAACCCAGCCAGGCCATGCGCGATTTCGGGGTCCGGGTCAAATTGAATCCCGTGCGGGAACTGCTCAA
>OMSV01000005.1:0-1425 GCA_900290385.1 Syntrophobacter sp. SbD2
GCAAACCGGTCTTTCACGTTGAGCGGGCCGGCTCGATCGGAAGCCGGCGCGCCGGGGTGCGCCTGTGTTATGCACGCGCATTCCCCTCAGCCCGGCCCTCTTAACCGCCAATGCGCAATAGAGCCTAAAAAGAAGGAAGCAGAGATGCAGGCTCACATCAATGATGTGGTTATCAATTATGAGATAGAAGGCCCTGGAGATGCGCCGTTCGTCACCTTGAGCCACTCGCTGGCAACGGCCCTCGAGCTGTGGGACCTGCAGCTTCCGGTGCTGCGCGGCATGTATCGAATCTTGCGCTTCGACACACGCGGCCACGGCAGTTCATCAGCCCCTCCGGGGCCCTATACGATGGAAATGCTGGCTGCCGATGTGATCGGGTTGCTCGATCACCTGGCCATAGGGCGGACTCACTTTATGGGCATCTCCATGGGGGGAATGATCGGACAGGTATTGGCGTGCAGGTACCCGGACCGGCTCAAAAAACTCGTCCTGTGCGATACGACCGGCCGCGTCCCCCCAGAGATGACTCCGATCTGGGAGGAACGCATTCGGACGGCCCAAACCGAGGGCATGGAGGCCCTGGCCGAACAGACCCTGGAACGTTGGCTGAGTGGAGAATTTCGCCGGAACCAGCCGGAAATCACCGAGAGGATGCGTAAAATGATCCATCTCACGCCCGTTTCCGGTTATGTAGGCTGCTCCCTCGCCATCAGCAACTTTGACGTCTCACGCGAACTCTCAAAGGCATCCACGCCCACCTTGATCATCACCGGGGAAAAGGATGAGACTACGCCTGTAGGCGCCGCCGAGGCGATCCAACGGCAGATCGAGGGATCGGAGCTGGTCGTCGTCCCGGGCGCCATGCACCTCAGCAATATTGAAGCCGCCGATTTTTTCAACCGGAAACTGGTGCGCTTTCTAGCCTGAATAAATAGTCTGAGTTCAGCCTTTTGCGGTATAGTGTGCTTGACCCATGTCCTGGTCTGCGCAGCAGCCTTTACACCTGCCGCGATCGGAGTCGCAACGTGGCGCGCGGAATGGATTTCGCGAACATTCGCCTGATTGGTCTTACCCTTGTGGTACTTTCACAGGGATATCTGTTCATCCGCATCCGACGTGCCATCAAGTCCCTGGCGGGACCCGATCTCTTTAAATCCGGCGCCATCGTTCTGGTGGGCATAACGCTTCTCCTGCTATTTACCGCGAACCGATACATCGTGTTCCATCCGATCACCTGGACGCCCCAGACGACAGCGGCGCGGCTTTTCCTTTTTTATCTCCCGGCCGTATGGAGCTTAGGGTCGATTCTGTCCGCACTGGTGCTCTTTATTGTTGATTGTGCCGGAGGACTTGGCCGGGCGGTTTTCCGAATATTTCGCAACAGCGGCCGCGAGGAACTCGGCCCCATGAATCCTGCCCGCCGTT
>OMSV01000005.1:1435-8683 GCA_900290385.1 Syntrophobacter sp. SbD2
CCCGCCGTTACTTTCTTCAAGTTGGATTGGGCGGGTTAGCAGCAGCACCCCTGGTACTTTGCGGATACGGCGCTATCTACACCGGAAAGGCATTTAAAGTCAGGGAGCTTACCTTGCCCTTCGGGCGCTCTCTGCGGGTTGTCCAACTCACCGATATCCATGCCGGTATTTACATGACANNGGCGACTACATATCGAACTCGATGGAGTATCTCCCGGGTTGCATAGAGGAGCTGGCAAGGGTCCGCACTCCATACGGCACTTTTGCCACGCTGGGTAATCATGAGCACTGGTACGGGGAATTGAGTCGAATCCAGGCGGTTTTCTCGCAGTACGGCATCCGGCTCCTGGTAAATGCCAATCAGGTCGTTCACTCCGGACAGGGCGCTTTCACGGTGGCTGGAATCGACGACCTTCGCGCCGGACATCCCGACCTCGAGGCCGCCTTGCGTGGGTTAGACCCCCATATGCCGGCTCTTTTGCTGTCTCATCGGCCCGAGGTCTTTCCTATGGCTGCTGCATGCGGGATTCAGCTAACCCTCGCAGGCCACTATCATGGGGGGCAGATAAAGTTGAGTCTGCCGTCAGGGGATATAAGCGTGGCTCACCTTATGACCCCCTATCCAGAGGGGTTGTACCGGTTAAATGCTTCCCACCTGTACGTGAGCCGTGGAATCGGCACCACATTTACCCCCGTGCGGATTAACGTCCCGCCGGAAATCACCTTGCTTCACTTGAGCATGTAAAGATCGATTCGCCCCGGAGTCAGCTATCCGGCACTTATCAAGCATTCAAGCAAAGGGAAAAATCAGTGAAGGAGAGTGTATGATGAAGAAAATGCTGGTCGTTTTCGGCTTATGTTTCATTGCGGTCCCACACGCCCATGCCGGCACATTCAATGGCTTTGAGCAGGCGTTCTCCAATCCGGCGGCAGTGACGACCCTGTCCATAACACACTCTGAGCGTGCGATGAAACATCTTCCCGATCGATTAGGGACATTGACTAATTTAAAGGTATTAAAAATCGCCTGTCTGGAGGAACTCGAAGACCTTCCCGGGGATATCGGAAACCTGATTAAATTAGAAAAATTGATTCTCCATAACGGAAACGGTTGCCGAATGAATGTTTCAATTCCGGAAGAAATCGGTCTTTTGAAAAGTTTGAAAGTTCTGGACTTATATGGCGCATTGGATGCTCGAGGACCAGGTTCCAGGAAACCTCTCCCGGTGAAAACCCTGCCGAACGCAATCGGGCAGTTGCAGAGTTTGGAGAAATTAAACCTGGGCCGCAATGGTCTAAAAGCCGTTCCATCGCAGGTGGCTCAGCTTTCAAAACTCAAGGACTTAGGCCTGGATTATAACGAAATCCATGAACTTCCTTCATTTATCGGCGATCTGAAGAACCTGAGAAAACTGTCGGTGCGTTCAAACGGCGGTGTAAAATTGCCCCAATCTTTGGCCAATTTGAGCGGACTAAGAATATCGATGGGCAATAATTCTCTAACACTGAAAGACCAGAAAATTTTGGCCGGTCGGTTTCCCGGCATTACTTTCTCTTTTGAAAACGAATGGGACGATGCAACGGCAAACGAAGAAAGACCGGGTAAATAAAGGTTGTTCTTCCGATGATACTAATGGAGATTAAACCCCCATTTAATCCACCCAAGAGAGCCAGGAGTAAGGCCCCCCTCACTCCTGACCATCTTCAATCCTGCCCGGATGCTCTACCCGGGGTTCATCTGTTTTATGATACTTCAAGGTCGTTTTGCCTTTCCCGAGTGTGTTTGAAAACAACTCATAGGTGTTTATATTATTTCTATCTCGCTTGAATCATCGGCGATTGGCTATCGCGACTATCCTGGACTGTGGCAGGCTAGCCTCGCGAAGGCATCAAGCTGTGACTTATTGTCCAGACGTGGAGGATATCGATGATAATCAGAAGAAATTCACTTATTACGTGGGGTTTGATTGTGGCTGTTTTGTCAGCCGGTGTGTTTTTAGCAGGAACCGGAACGAGTTTCGCAAGGTCTGCCGACGATTGCGATTTGTATGCCAGGGACTACGCCGACCATAACGCGAACCCCGGTGGCAACGCCCTGGGCGGCGCGCTGGGCGGGGCCGCCACGGGGGCGCTTTTAGGCGGAATCTTCGGTGGCGGCAGAGGTGCCGGAACAGGCGCTGCAATTGGCGTTGGAGTCGGTGCGCTGGGTGGTGGCGCTGCGTCGGCTAATGATTGGTCTTATCTCTACGATCGGGCCTATCAAAGGTGCATGAACGACGACTGATAAGTGCGTGCGTCACTCTCAGATCTGAGTTAGAAGTTTTGAGGGCAGGGTAGCCCCCGATCCGGGTGGTCCATCCTCGGATCAGGGGCAGCCCTTGCGGGGGCGGCATAATAATCTTTAGTGGAGATTATAAAATGAGGTGGCACTACTGGGTGCCGATCTGTTGGATTGGCGTGAACTTGCTTGTCATTGCATTGCCCCTGGTTGGCAGGTTTGTTAGCTCGATCAGGCCACCACTAATGGCGCGTCCTTCTGTTGTCAGGGAAAATTAAGAGTTTTCCCTATGCCTGCTGCAGCTCACTCCTTCGCGGGATCCCGCGGACCGCAGAGGGCATTTTAATGGTGTACATCTAAGAAATCCATCCTCGTTCCACACTATGCTTGAGAGCTCAAACGGCAGAGTTTGGGAATAAATTAATCGAAGCTGTCGGCTAGCGGCTTCGACCTTCGGAAACGTTCGCTTAGTCTCTCCAGCAGGACATAGAAAACAGGCACAAACGGGATAGCCAGAAGCGTAGAGGAAAGCATGCCGCCGAAAACGACCGTCCCAAGGGCGCGCTGGCTGGCGGACCCTGCTCCGAAAGCCACCAGGAGGGGCACAACTCCGAGGATGAACGCGAATGAGGTCATCACGATGGGGCGAAATCTCCTGCGTGTGGCCTCGATCGCCCCCTCTTCGATGGACATGCCGCCATGGTGCAAGTCACGGGCGAATTCCACGATGAGGATGGCGTTCTTGCTTGCCAGTGCGATCATGAGTATGAGTCCAACCTGAGTGTAGAGGTTGCTGTCGTATCCTCGGGCCAAAAGAGCGAGCAGGACCCCGACGATTGCAACCGGCACGACTAGAATAACGGCGCCGGGCGAGGTCCAGCTTTCGTATAGGGCCGCAAGAACCATATAGACCAAAAATATGGAAAGGGCATAGAGGAAATAGGCCTGGTAGCCCAACTGCTTTTCCTGGTAGCTCGTGGATGTCCAGTCGTATGACATGCCCTGAGGCAGCGTATCTGCAGCAAGCTGCTCCAGTTTCGCCAGTGCCTCGCCGGAGCTGAACCCTGGGGATGCCGACCCGAAGATGGCTGCGGCCGGATAGAGATTATAGCGGGTGATCAACTCCGAGCCTTCCGCACGCTCCACATTCAACAGCGTGCGCAATGGAACCATGCCTCCGGTCTGGTTGCGGACATAGAGTTTGTCGATGTCCCTGGGATCCATCCTGTAATTGCTTTCAGCCTGGATATAGACCTGGAATACCTGGTTGAACTTGTTGAAAAGATTTACAAATGATGACCCAAGGTAGTCCTGGAGCGCACCGAAAACGTTTGCCATGGGGACGTGCAGTGATTCGGCCTTGGTCCGGTCGATGTTCAGGTACAGTTGCGGGCTGGTCATGCTAGTAGGCGTTATCAGGTTTCGCATCGCAGCTTGTGAATTTCCCGCCTGTATGAGTGCCTTTGTAGCCTGCTCGACGCCTTTCAGCCCGAGGTATCCGCCACGGTCCTCGACCATCATCTGAAAGCCTCCGGCCTGGCCTAATCCCCGAATGGAAGGCGGGACGATCACAAGTGTCTGGGCTTCCTGAACTTTTGCCAGTTCCCGGTTCATATTGGCTATGATCACGTCCTGAGTCAGGTCGGACCCTCGCAGCTTCCAATCTTTGAAATTGATGAATGACGATGAGATGTTGGGACTGTTTGCCCCATCCAAAACGGAGTATCCTCCAATTGTCACCCACGCCTCAATGCCTGGGATTCCCTTGAGGGCGGCGTTCACTTTGGCCGCCACCTCACGATTGCGTGGCACTGAGGCGCCTTCGGGCAGGCGGGTAAACAATATCACGTATCCCTGGTCTTCGACCGGGAGAAATCCGCTCGGCAGGCTGAGAAACTGCCAGAAGGAGACGAGAATAATGATGATGAATACGATTAACATCATGACAGGCTTTTTCACCATGTAGACAACCAGCACCATATAGATGTCGGTCATCCATTGAAAGAGCCTGTTGAATGCGCGGTATATGAAATTAGGGCGTTTTTTGACGTGCGGTTTCAACCAAAAAGCGCACTGGACCGGTTTCAGGGTAAGTGCGTTGATAGCGCTTATTACCGATGTCGCAGCGATAACGAGCGCAAACTGGCGAAATATCTGCCCGCTTATGCCGGGGAAAAATGCGGCCGGCAGGAAAACCGAAACCAGGGCAAGCGTGATTCCCATGATCGGTCCCGTCAATTCCTGCATTGCCCTGATGGTGGCCTCCCTGGGCGCCATTCCCCGTTCTATGTGGTATGAAGCCCCCTCTACGACAACGATTGCGTCGTCGACTACGATGCCGATGGCCAGAATGAGAGCGAAAAGCGTCATCAGATTAACGGTAAATCCGAGTGCGGCCATGGCGATGAAAGCGCCGATTATGGTGACGGGTACGGTTGTCGCCGGAACGAGCATTGCCCGGAAGTTCTGCAGGAAAAGAAGCACTACGATCAGCACCAGGATAGCGGCTATGAAAAGGGTTTCATACACCTTTGAGATGGCCTGGCGGACAAACCGGGTCGTGTCATAGCGGGTTGCCCATTTGAGTCCAGGGGGAAAAGTTTTGCTCATATCGCCCATTGCCGCGTAGACGCTGTCGGCGACTCTGATGGCGTTGGCGTCCGGAAGGGCAAAAATCGGGATCAGGGCAGACTTGTGGCCGGAAAAATCGGCGAAATTGCTGAAGGTCTGCTGGCTCAGCTCCACGCGGGCTATGTCGCGCAGATGCACGACCTGCGGGGCCTGGCCGGTCACCGTCTTGACGATTATATTCTCGAACTGGGCGGCGTCCGAAAGACGGCCGAGCGTGTTGATAGTAAACTGGAAAGGTTGCCCTTTGGACACGGGAGGTGCGCCGAGCTGACCTAATGAGACTTGATCGTTCTGTCCCTGAATGGCGTTAATGACTTCAGTACTTGTAATCCCCAGCGAGTCGAGCTTGAGTGGGTCGAGCCACACTCTCATGCTGTACTGACCGGCGCCGAAAATTCTCACCAGTGCTACGCCCGGCAGCCGCGCCAGCGGGTTCTGGAGATTTATGAGGCCATAATTTGAAAGGAAAATCTCATCGAAGCGGTCATCGTCTGCATACAGGCTCACCACCAGCAGGATGTTTGGAGAGACTTTCTTTATGGTCACCCCCTGCTGCTGAGCGCCGCCTGGAAGCTGAGCGAGGGCGCTGTTTACGAAGTTTTGGACAAGCGACAGGGAAGCGTTGAGATTAGTCCCTACGTCGAAGGTGATAGTAAGCGTATAAGAGCCGTCGCTGCTGCTGGCCGACGACATATATATCGCGCCCTCCACCCCGTTGACCGCCTGCTCGATAGGAACTCCGATGGTCTCGGCAACCACCTGGGCGCTTGCTCCGGGGTATCGCGTCGTGACTTGTATTGTCGGCGGAACGATCTGCGGATATTGGGCGACCGGGAGGCCGTATAACGCGACTAAGCCGATTATGATCGTGACGAAGGCGATCACGTTTGCGAAAATGGGCCTGTCAACGAAAAACTCTGAGATCATTTGCCCGCCTCTTGAACGGGTTTTTCCGCCGCGCTCTTTAGCTGATTGCGTTCGGGAGTAACCTGCTTGCCGGGAATCGCTTTGAGCACACCATTAGTGACGACCCACTCATCTCCGGTAAGGCCTTCCTCGATAACATACCAATGATTTTTCTGCGCGCCGGTTTTAACGTTACGGCGCTCGACCGTATTATTCTCATTCACTATCAGCGCATAGTTCCCCAACTGGTCGTAGCTCACCGCAGACTGCGGAATGAGAATGGCGGAGTTCGTTTTCCCGACCGGCAGCCTGACCTTGGCAAATTCACCGGGCAGCATTTTGCCGTCCGGGTTTGGAAAAACTCCTCTGACAAGCAGCGTCCCTGTTGAGGTGTTTACCACACTCGACGCGAAATCAAGATATCCTTCGTGTGGATATCCTTCTTCATTGACCTGGCTCATGAAGACGGGAGTTTTTTCTGCCTTTGCTGCCGAGTTGGAGGACTTGAGCGAAGCGGCTCTTGCATCCCGTATATGAGGCGGAATATCGGTTTCGGCGATGTTGAAGTAGAAATACAGGGGGTCGATCTGGGTCAATTCGGCCAGGACAGTGCTGGTTCCACCGGAACCTACGAGGTTTCCGGGGTCCACAAGCCTCCTGTCGATACGTCCCGTGAAGGGGGCGACTACCCAGGTATATCCCAGATTGAGCTTTGCAAGGTCCCGCTGCGCTTCGGCCGATAGCAGACCTGCCTGTGCCGCGTCGCGCTGATAGCGCCAATTTTCGACATCTGTATCGGCGGCGGCCTTTTGCTCATAGAGTTTGGTGTAGCGCGCAAACTCCGTCTTGGCGTGATCGAGCAGGGCTTTTTGAGTTTGAATGCTGGCCTCAGCCTGCTGCAGCGTTGCAAAATAAGTGTTTTGCTGGATGAGAAAAAGCAACTGATCTTTCTTCACCACATCTCCGTCCCTGAAGTATACACCGTCCAGATACCCTTCCACGCGCGCGCGGAGCTGGACAGTGTTGACGGCCTGTGTATTGCCGCTAAATTCAAGGTAGTCGACAATGTCCTCCCGCAGGGGCTGGCTNNGAAGCGAGAAGCAGGCAGCGGAAGGCAAGAAACGCGCAGTAGTTTGAGACCGCAGGATGGGCTGAGACCGTAGGGTGGGCTAAGCGAAGCGCAGCTCACCAGAATTCTTCGAAGCAGTCTTGTGGAGTTTAAAACTGAGATCATCATTTCTCCGGACGCTACAGTTGTTCCTCTGGAATTGGCAGCCGGTCTCTACCAGTCCGGGCTGCGAATATCGGATTGGTTGCCGGGCGGGGGCATGTAAACAGAGGGGGAAAGCAGACAGCCCCAGTTAGTCCGCCGTGCCATGGCTTCTTTGATTTCAGGTGAAAGGATGTCCTCTCCCTGCCTGATTTCCCATCCG
>OMSV01000174.1 GCA_900290385.1 Syntrophobacter sp. SbD2
ATCGACGTCATGTATAACGCCTCGGTGTATAAGGATGCCGACGGCCGGGTCCAGGGAGTCTTTGCCTCTGCGAGAAACGTGACCGAATCCAACCTTGTAATGCGAAAGTTCACCGAAACGAAAAACTTCCTGGATAATATTCTGGAAAGTTCCATAAAGTATTCCATCATCGGCAAGGACATGAACCATCGCATCCTTTCTTGGAATGAGGGAGCGCGGCGCAACTACGGCTATACCGCCGAAGAGATCATGGGGAAGGACTCGAAGATCCTCCTCACTCCGGAGGACATCGAATCGGGGGCCGTTGCAAGACTCCTGGCGACCGCCTTCGAGAAGGGATTGGCGGAGGGGGAATTCGAGCGCATCCGCAAGGATGGTTCCCGATTTGCGGCCAGCGTGGTTGTTACACGCCGCAATGACTCTTCAGGTCAGCCCATTGGCTATCTGCTCATGAGCAGTGATATCTCGGGGAAAAAACAGGCAGAGATACAACTGCGTTATGCCTCCCAGTACGCTCGCAGCCTCATCGAGGCGAGCCTCGACCCGCTGGTCACGATCAGCCCGGAAGGAATAATCACCGACGTCAATGAAGCCACCATAAAAGTCACCGGTGTCGGGCGCGAGAAGCTCATCGGCACCGACTTTTCCAACTACTTCACCGAACCCGAACTGGCGCGCGAGGGATATCTCCAGGTATTCGAAAAAGGCTTTGTTACCGACTATCCGCTTACGATCAGGCATTCCAGCGGAAAACCAACCCATGTCTTATACAACGCCTCCGTTTACAAGGACGTTGCCGGCAATATCCTCGGTGTTTTTGCGGCCGCCCGCGATGTCAGCGAGCAGAGACAGGCCTCCCAGTACGCCCGGAGCCTCATCGAGGCCAGCCTCGACCCGCTGGTGACGATCAGTCCGGAAGGAATAATCACCGACGTCAATGAAGCCACTATAAGAGTCACCGGTGTCGGGCGCGAGAAGCTCATCGGCACGGACTTTTCGAACTACTTTACCGAACCCGAACTGTCGCGCGAGGGATACCGCCAGGTATTCGAAAAAGGCTTTGTTACCGACTATCCGCTTACCATCAGGCACTCCAGCGGAAAACTGACCCATGTCTTGTACAACGCCTCCGTGTACAAAGACGTGGATGGAAAGGTCATGGGCGTTTTCGCCGCCGCGCGCGACATCACGGAGCGCAAGAGGATGGAAGAGGAGTTACGCGCCGCTTCGCTCTACACTCGAAGCCTTATCGAGGCCAGCCTCGATCCGCTTGTGACCATCAGTCCCGATGGAAAAATAACCGACGTGAACAAAGCCACGGAGCTGGTTACCGGTTTTTCTCGCGAACGTTTGATCGGGAGCGATTTTTCAAACTATTTTACCGAGCCGGAAAAGGCGAGGGAAGGCTACCAAAAGGTTATTTCTCAAGGGTTTGTCAGGGATTATCCCCTCACCATCCGCCACACTTCGGAGCGGCTGACGGATGTACTCTACAATGCCGCAGTATACATGAGCGCGTCGGGCAAGATGCAGGGCGTATTCGCCGCCGCCCGGGACATCACCGAGCGCAAGCAGGCTGAGGAGAATCTGCGGACTATCAATCTGCAGATCCAGGAGGCGGCCAATGTACTTGTATCTTCGGTCGGTGAAATCCTGACAATAACCTCTCAGTTGGCTGCCGTCTCAACCGAAACGGCCACCTCGGTAACCGAAACTACTTCGACCGTCGAAGAAGTCAAGCAGACCGCACAGTTGTCATCCGAAAGATCGATGAGTGTCTCCGAGACTGCGCAGAATGCGGTCCTGGTGGCCCAGCAGGGCAATGCCGCCGTCACACAAACCGTCGAGGGAATCAACCACATCAGGGTGTTGATGGAATCGGTCGCCGAGAGCATTATCAAATTGAGCGAACAGACTCAGGCAATAGGGGAGATCATCACGGCGGTCAGCGACCTGGCGCAGCAGTCCAACCTGCTTGCGGTAAACGCCGCAATCGAAGCGTCGAAGGCTGGAGAACATGGGAAAGGGTTTGCAGTAGTAGCCCAGGAGATCAAGAGCCTGGCCGACCAGTCGAAACAGGCAACCGCGCAGGTGAGGGCCATCCTCGGAGACATTCAGAAGGCGACCGGCGCGTCGGTGATGGCCGCCGAACAGGTGAGCAAGGCGGTGGATGGGGGCGTGAAGCAGGCAGCCGAATCTGGAGCGTCCATTAAAAAACTGGCTGAAAGCATAGCGGAATCCGCACAGGCCGCCACCCAGATCGCCGCCTCCAGCCAACAGCAGTTTGTAGGCATGGACCAGATTGCGATAGCGATGGAAAATGTCAAGCAGGCTTCCCAGCAGAGCGTGTCCGCCACCAAACAGGCCGAACAGGCAGCGCAGAACTTGCACCAACTCGGGCAGAAGCTAAAGGAAATGGTGGGAAAATATAGAGTGTAGTTGCGAGCCGGCGGGGTGTTTTGCCTTGGCGGTAAAATGACCCGCGTAATCTGCGCAACCCGAAACGTCGTCTTATATCTTGAAAATGAGGGACAGCTATGGACCGGAAGGACGAGGACCTTCTGAAAAAACTGCTTCCCATGTTTAAAATCGAGGCGCGGGACCATCTCAAGATCATATCCTCCGGTCTCATCGAGCTTGAAAAAGGCGGTCCCGAAAAGCACGGCGAGATCATTGAGACCATATACAGGGAGTCGCACAGCCTGAAAGGAGCGGCTCGTTCAGTGAATCGCTCCGACATTGTGGCGATTTGCCAGGCATTGGAGAATACTTTTTCCGCATTGAAAAGCGAAAAGGTTGCTCCTCTCCCACGGATTTTGGACCTGCTTCACCAGGCAGTGGACTGCGCCTCCGACCTCATCACCGGAATGGAAATCTCACGGGCCGAGAAATTCGGGGTCGGGGAAATGATCCACAAGCTTGAAGAGGCGGCACTTCAGGAACAAAGCGTTTCAGTCAAAGAAGAAAGAACGGGTACACGACCGGATTCGCCCGCCGGAGAACAGGAAAAACCAGAGGAAAAGACACCCGAGGTTGATTCGATTCCGAACATCAGCACCTTCATCCCCGAGACTCCACCGCCGGCCGTGCCCGCCCCTTCATCCGCCGAAACAATAAGGATTTCTACGGCAAAGCTCGATGCGCTTCTGCTCAAGGCCGAAGAGATGCTTGCCGTTAAACTCGCTGCCGGCCAGCTTGCCCTTGAACTGAAAATATTGAAAAACTCTTTTACTCGCTGGAAAAAGGAAAGAGGTAAAAAGGAATCGTTAAAAGCAGCCCTGGGACGCGAAACACCGGGGAAAACCAGGGATGAGGGTGAGGCAGGCCTTTTCCTGACATCATTCGAAGCCGGCTTGACGAACCTGATAAAGGCCGCTGAGTACGATCGGCGATCGATTGCCGCAATGGTTGATTCTCTGCTCGACGATATGAAGAAAACGCTGATGCTTCCTTTTTCTTCGTTTCTCGAGAGTTTCCCCAGGTTCGTGCGCGACCTCTCGCGTGATGCCGGCAAAGAAGTGGAACTGAATATAGAGGGCGGCGAGATCGAAATAGACCGGCGCATATTGGATGAGATGAAAGACCCTCTTATCCACCTGGTGCGAAACTGCATTGACCACGGCATTGAAATGCCCGAGGACCGAAAGAATAAACATAAACCCGCTAAAGGAAATATAAAGGTTTCCGTCTTTTCCAGGGACGGCAGAATTGACATTACGGTACGCGACGATGGAGCCGGCATCGACCCGGCGAAAGTAAGGGCTGCGGCTCAAAAGTGCGGCGCCCTATCGCGTGAAGAAGCCGACAGGTTGGGAGCCTACGAGACACTGTTTTTGGTTTTCCGATCCGGTGTCACCACGAGTCCCATCATTACTGACATTTCCGGCAGAGGACTCGGGCTTGCCATCGTGAAAGAGAAAGTCGAAAAACTGAACGGCACCATCTCGATTGATACCCAACCGGATGTCGGGACCAGCTTCTCAATGGTGGTTCCTCTGACTCTCGCCACATTTCGAGGAGTTTTGGTCAGTGTGGGCGGACATCTTTTCGTCCTTCCATCCACGAATGTCGAGAGGGTGGCCAGAGTCAGAAAAGATGAAATACAGACAGTGGAGAACCGTGAAACTCTGTCTCTCGACGGTCATGTTGTCTCGTTCGTAAGACTCGGTGCCGTACTTGAGTTTGAAACACCCGCCGGTCGGGTATATGACGAGGGTCCTTATGTGCAAATCGCGGTGCTCGATTCGGCCGGAAAACGGATGGCTTTTCTCATCGATGAAGTCATTCAGGAACAGGAGATCCTGGTAAAAAATCTGGGGCCCCAGCTCTCACGAGTGCGAAACATTGCGGGCGCCACTCTCCTGGGTACAGGCAAAGTGGCGCCTATTCTAAATGTCCACGATCTTATGATCTCTGCCGTGAAAGTTGTGCCAACTCCAGCAGGAACTATCGTTGCAGGACCTCAAAAAAGGTTATCTATTCTGGTCGTTGAGGATTCCATCACTGCAAGGACTCTGCTCAAAACAATACTGGAATCCGCAGGCTACGAGGTCACAACTGCTGTTGACGGTATCGATGCGTTTACCGCATTGAAGACCACTGAATTCAATCTAGTGGTATCCGATGTCGAGATGCCAAGAATGAACGGGTTTGACCTTACGGCAAAGATAAGGACCGACAAGAACCTTTCCGGCTTGCCGGTGCTGGTTACCGCACTCGAATCACACGAAGACAGGGAGCGAGGAATAGACGCAGGGGCAAACGCATATGTGGTGAAGAGCAGTTTCGAACAGAGCAATTTGCTCGAAGTTATTCGGAGACTCATATGAGCACCAGGGTCCTCGTCGTGGAAGATTCAGCAGTCGTTCGCGAATTCCTTTCCTATATTCTCAACTCCGATCCCGCTATACAGGTGATAGGAACGGCGACTAACGGAACGGAAGCCTTGCAGCTCGCAGAGAAGCTAAAGCCCGATGTAATCACGATGGACATCAGCATGCCGGGGATGGATGGCTATGAGGCGACACGCAGGATAATGGAGACTCATCCGGTCCCGATAGTCATCGTGAGTGTGAGTGTAGATCCGAAACAAGTTGCAACGACATTCCGCGCCCTTGAGGCTGGCGCGCTGGCGGCTGCCGGCAAGCCCATGGGCATCGGCNNGGTGAAGCTGATGTCCGAAGTGAAGGTGGTGAAACGCTGGCCGTTGAAGCGCAAAGCAGTGGCCCCTCCCACTCAATCCGGTATTGCCGGCGGGCATGATTTGGGCTCAAGAGATATCGGGATCGTCGCAATGGGCGCATCAACCGGAGGGCCACCTGTCCTGCAAACCATTCTCTCGGCGCTTCCAAAGGATTTCCCTGCGCCGGTCCTTGTCGTTCAACACATCTCTCCGGGCTTTATAGAAGGTTTTGCAGACTCCCTTGCGCACTATTGCAAACTACCGGTGCGCATTCCCTTGAGCGGTGAAAGTTTGCAGCCCGGAAATATCTATCTTGCACCCGACGGCGTCCACATGGGAGTCGAATCGGGAGGCCGCATCGTCCTGACCGGCGAACCGCCCGAAAACGGAATGCGTCCATCTGTTTCTTACCTGTTCCGGTCCGTGGCCGGCTCATTCGGCCTGAGATCTGTAGGTGTGCTCCTGACCGGCATGGGAAAAGACGGCGCCGGCGGCCTCAAATCCATGAGCGAAAAAGGGGCGGTAACCATTGCACAGGATGAAGCGAGTTGTGTGGTTTTCGGTATGCCGGCCGAGGCTATCCAGCTCGGTGCGGCGGCCCATGTGCTCTCGCCGGACGCAATTGCCGCAGCTTTGGCTCAAATTTCCAGGCGGTGAGCAGTGCTCACTGCATTCGGAGTTGGTCAATGTATTCTAAAGAAAACAACACAGCGGATGGGACTGAGATACTCATCGTAGAGGACAGTCCCACTCAGGCCATGGAATTGGAGTTTATCCTGAAGCAAAACGGCTACCGCCCCTCGGTTGCCGCAAACGGCAGAGAAGCCCTTGAATGGCTCGGCCGAAAAACACCCGCCATGGTCATCAGCGACATCGTAATGCCGGAACTCGATGGCTTTGAGCTATGCCGGGCCATACGGGAAAATAAGGAACTCAGGACCATTCCGGTCATTCTTCTTAGCTTCCTCTCAGATTCGCGTGACATCCTCAAGGGACTTGAGAGCGGAGCAAGCAATTTCATAGTCAAGCCTTACAACCCGGATTACCTCATCCGGTACATAAGCAAAGAACTTTCCGGAGAATCCCGCGCAGAGGCCGAACGTCTTCAGAAGCCCGTTGCGCTCGAATATGCCGGAAAAGAATACTCGATCGCTTCCAACCCCCGGCAGATCCTCGAAATCCTGCTTGCAACCTACGGGACTGCAGTCCGTAAAAACGAAGAACTAATCAGGGCGGAGACCGAGCTTCAATTGTTGAACGAAGACCTTGAGCGTAAGGTCATAGAAAGGACTGCGGCGCTTACAGCGGAAATAGCGGAGAGACGTCGGGTGGAGGAGGAACTTCGCAAGAAGAGCGAAAAGCTGATAGCCTACTCCGCTAAGTTGGAGCAAAGCAACAGGGACCTTCAGGACTTCGCCTTTATTGCTTCTCACGACCTGCAGGAACCAGTTCGAAAGATCCAGACATTCGTCGATCGTATAACAGGTCAGTATAATGAATCGTTGGATGAGAAGGGACGTGATTATCTGGACAGGGTTCGCCGGTCCGCCCGCAGAATGCAGGACCTGATACTGTCTCTTCTTAAATATTCGCGGCTTACTTCCAGCGCTGAACATTATTATCTTCCGATCGATTTGACGCAATCGGTGCAGGAAGCCTTGTCGGACTTAAAGGTGCTTCGTGAAGATTCGGGCGCACAGATCGAGGTTGGATCTCTTCCAACGGTTGAGGCCGATCCCGTTCAGATGCAGCAGCTCTTTCAGAACCTTTTGGGAAATGCCCTGAAGTACAGGGGGGAGAAAACACCCGTTATCAGGGTCTACGCTGAACCCGGCGAGCCTGAGGGGTTCCATGAAATCAGGGTGGAGGATAATGGAATCGGTTTTGACCAACGTTACCTCGACAAAATCTTCAAACCCTTCCAGAGGCTCCATGGCAGGAGCGCGCCTTTCGAAGGCACCGGCATGGGCCTCGCTATTTGCAGAAGAATAGTCGAACGCCACGGGGGCAGCATCACTGCACGGAGCAAAACTCAGAGCGGAGCGGTATTCATGGTGAGGCTGCCGGAGAAACAGTCATGACCGGAGATCGCCGTTTGGGAGGGCCTGATGGACCGATAGTCTTGACGGCCCGCAATGATAAAACTAATTGCACGCATATGGATTACCGCGCGCGGAACGAATTAAATGGAATCCATATCAAGCGGCTTTGCTGAAGCCTTTCGACTCCTGGCGACTCTTGACCCCGAAGTCCTGGAAATATCGTCCAGGACGCTTCAGGTTTCAGGGATTGCAACTTTCATCAGTGTTCTCATAGGCTTTCCCATGGGCACGGCGCTTGCGCTTACCCGATTCTTCGGCCGGGGACTGCTGGTAAGCGTCGTAAACTTCGGGATGGGACTTCCGCCCGTGGTCGTGGGCTTTGTCACCTGGCTGCTCCTGATGCGTTACGGCCCCCTGGGAGCTTTAGGCATTCTATACTCGCCGACAGCCATGACCATCGCACAGGCGGTAATCGCGTCTCCAGTTGTGACCGGATTCACCCTGGCGGCCGTGCAGTCAATAGATCCGAAGCTGCGCCTCCAGATACTGTCTCTTGGAACGACCCGCCTGCAATATCTTTTACTGCTGCTCTGGGAGTCCAGGCCCGGTATTCTGGCTGCAGTCATTGCAGGATTTGGACGCGTCCTGGGCGAGGTGGGCGCATCGATGATGGTGGGCGGCAATATTCGCGGATATACCAGAGTGCTTACCACTGCGACCGTGCTCGAAGTCTCAAAGGGTGAATTCAAACTGGCGGCCGCATTGAGCATCATCCTGCTATTGCTCTCCTTTTTTATAATGGCTGCGCTAAGCTACCTGCAGCAGCGCGGGACTCAACACTGAACGGCAGTCAACTTCAATTCAGGACAAGAACATGAAGCAGTACGTAATCGATCAGCTAAGGGAACCCGACCACGAGAAGATCATTGAATTCCTGAAGAAGAACGCTGATGCATCCGAATTTGGAGACATTTTCTGGGCTATGCTTCCTGAAGAACTCTACTCGGATATACAAAAGGAGCACAAACAATGCCATCCTTTCTGCTTTGCCGTAAACCTTTCGTTTAACCGGGCGGATTTCGAGCTGCTGATCCGCAGCCGACAGGTTCTGCGGTGCACTTGCATCAGCTACGCAGACAGGAAGCAGAGGGACTATATCATCGACTATGCCGACCGGATGATCGAAGCGCTCAATATCAAGATTTAGGATTCATTGGCGCTTTCATATTTCTGACATTTTGCGCGTAGTCACCGCTGAAAACCGCCGAACCGGCGACGAAGACATCGACGCCGGCTTCCGCAAGTTCCCCGACAATTTCAGGTTTTACCCCTCCGTCAACCTGAAGCAGTGTCGAAAGCCCAGCATCATCTATCATACGGCGGCATTGCCGGATTTTCGGAAGCACGTTCGAGATGAACGTCTGTCCGCCGAACCCGGGATTAACCGTCATAAGCAAAACCATATCGACATCGGGCAGAATCTGATCGATCATGCAGAGCGGCGTCGCCGGATTAAGCGCAACGGCAGCCTTTACCCCAAGCTCCTTTATCCTCTGGATCACCCTGTGAAGATGCACGCAGGCTTCGGCATGGACCCCCAGCCACTCGGCCCCCGCTTTGACGAAATCTTCCAGGTAGAGGCCAGGTTTTTCTATCATCAGGTGAACGTCCAAAGGGAGGCGTGTCACTTGGCTAAGCGCCTTTACCATATTGGGCCCAATGGTTATGTTGGGCACAAAATGGCCATCCATGACATCGACATGTATCCAGTCGGCCCCTGCGGTTTCGACAGCTTTGACCTCTTCTGCAAGCCTGCCGAAGTCGGCAGACAGGATGGATGCGGAGAGCAGTTTTTTCATTGTTTCCCTTCAGTTTTGGTTCGTAATGGACGATGCCGGTTCACGGGACAGATTATATCACGGCTCTGAGCGCCTCCTCCAGAGCGGCAAGTCCAATCGGCGCCTCACCGCTCAAATGGACCCTCAAGACTCTGCGCCGGTGTTTGCGCAGTGCTTCCAAATCACCCAGGGCCTGGGCACGCATCAACATTCCGAAGGTATATGGCTGACCGGGAATCCCGGTGTCCTCAGCAATGTCCGTGGTGAGCATGAGAAAAAACCCTTTGTTCGTTCCCCCTTTGTGAAGCTGGCCAATCGAGTGCAGGTAGCGCGGACCGTAGGTTGCTGTCGTGGCTATTCGCATCCTGTCCATCACAAGGATACGAATCCGCCGCAGTCCTCTCTCGTTCGTTTCATTTTCGGTCAGGTAGGCAAGAATGCCCAGGTAACCATCCCTCGCAACCCCCTCGAAAAACAAGGCCAACGCCTGCGGGACGCTGGAAGCTCCACCGCCCAGGTAAAGCCGTAGCGGACCGTACGACATTTCCATCACGGCCTCGGGCACCCTGCCCTCCCTGCCGACCTCATCGAGAATTTTAGCTGTAAATTCTTTGGTTTCCTGCACGTTCGGTTGATCGAATGGGTTTATGCCGAGCAAAGCCCCGGCGGTAGCTGTGGCAATCTCCCAAAGGAAAAATTGCTCTCCGAGATCGAGCCGGTCGCGCATATAAATCGTCATGACCGGGTGGCCGGCTTTCCGCAGAGAATCGGCTTTGGCCTCAATGGCCTCGTCCGGTTCGTTTCTTATTCTGAATTCAACAAACAGCCGATCTTCTCCGTAGTTTTGCCGGTTTTCAACCGGATCGCCCGATATCGGAATGGCTCCTGTCCCATCCTTTCCCGTACTTTCGGCAATGAGCTGTTCCAACCACATTTCAAACGAGGCAATCGGCTGGGGCAGAAGAAAGGTCAGCTTGTCCCTGCCCCCTGCCGCAAGGACCCCTATAGCCACCCCGAGCGCTACTCCCGGATTTTGGGAAAGGGGCTTCTGAATCCGGCATTCATCAAGCATCTTCAAGGCCCGGAGGAGCAGTTCATCCAAATCGATACCCATCAGCGCGGCTGGCGCCAACCCAAAAAAGGAAAGCGCCGAATAGCGTCCGCCGATATCCGGATAATTGAGCAAAACTTTGCGGTAGGAACGCTCGGCGGCGAGTCTCGCTAGCATGGAGCCAGGGTCTGTTATAACCCCAAAGTTTTCGCTGGCGAGGTTTCCCTTTATGCTTTTAACTCTTTCAAAAAAATACTCGCCGAAAGAACGGCTTTCGACAGTGGTACCGGACTTGCCGGCCTCGATGAAAAAAGTGTTGGCAAGAGGAACGCTTCGCTCGAGCCGAATGTCGCTCGAGCCGAATGACAGTGGCCGGATCGGTGGTGTCGAGCACCGTCAGCGGCAAGCCGGGAGCATGCCTGCCAAAAGTTTCTCTAAAAACCAGCGGAGCAAGGATGCTGCCTCCCATACCCATAAGGAACACGTGGCGAAAGCCCGCTTTCTTCAGTTCGGCTGCAAATTCATTAAGATCGGGCACAACCTTCCTTATCTTCAAGGGAGAATCCAGCCAGCCCATCGCGTTTGCAATTATTTTCTGCTCCACCTGGTCCATTTTCCAGAGCGCCGGGTCCTTTTCCCAGAGCCGGGCGCAGAAATCAGCCTCTTCGAGTTTTTTCAGAGTTTCCATTACCGCCGGTTCGAACCCGGTGAGTTCAACATCCATTCCGGCCAGATTCATACAAAGACCTCCGGGTCTTTTTCGCGATTACAGCCGATTTTACGCAATTGCTGAGAAGCTCTTCATTGCAAGCGCCGCCGCCCCGATGATCCCTGCTTCATTTCCCAGTTTTGACGCACAGATGACAAGACAGCCGGTCGCCGCACTCAATGCTCGTCGGCGCACCCCTTTGTCTATGCGCGAAACCATCTCGGGCATGCCTTCTACAATGCCGCCGCCCAATATTATCCGGCACGGGTTAAACGCGTTTACCAGGGCAGCGACACCCGCTGCCAGAGCGTCTGTAGCCTCGTCAATGATCTCCGCCGCCAGCGCGTCTCCAGCGTAAAAGGCCTGCACGACTGTTCTTGCCGTGATGTCCTCGACTTTGCCCCACGCCATCCTCAAAATTGTGCTGCCCAAGACGGGGTCTGCCTTCACACCATCATGCGCTCGGCGGGCTATTGCCCATCCACCGGCCAGAGCTTCCATGCATCCCCTGTTGCCGCAATTGCAAAGCGGGCCGCGAAGGTCCACCGTCATGTGCCCGATCTCCCCCGCCGTGTTGCTGCACCCTTCAAG
>OMSV01000097.1 GCA_900290385.1 Syntrophobacter sp. SbD2
TGAGCGGAGGGCCGAGACTAAAGATAGCTGATTGCGTTCGGGCCTACGGGATCAGTACCAGAAAGCTTGGAGATGACCTGCTTGTTTGCGGCAGATTCTGCGAGCAGCTTTACTGAGGCTGAAGAATCATGTTTACCGGTCTTATAGAAACCACTGGGACGTTGCAGCGTATGGAGCGTCACGGACTGGACGCACGGATGGTGATTCGTCCCGATTTCCGTATGGAGATTTCCCTTTTGGGTGAAAGTATAGCCGTTGACGGGGCCTGTCTCACCGTGGTTGATTTCAATCAGGACGCTTTCACGGCAGACGTTTCCGCCGAGACGCTGGGATGCACGACCCTGGCCCGTAAAGCCCCCGGGAGCAGGGTTAATCTTGAGAGGGCGCTTCGGCTTGGGGACCGTCTGGGAGGCCATCTGGTTACTGGACACATTGACGGGATTGCGGTACTGAAAGAGCGCAAGTCCGAGGGCCGCTCGATGAGGCTGTTTTTTGACTCCAGCCGGGAAATTATAAGATACGTTATCGAGAAAGGCTCCATTGCAGTAAATGGAATAAGTCTTACGGTCAACGGGGTTTCAAGTGTTGGTTTCGATGTGAATATCGTTCCCCATACCGCTTCGATGACCACTGTCGGCGGCCTTCAGATCGGCAGCGAGGTCAATATAGAAACAGACCTGATCGGAAAATACGTGGAAAAGCTGGTTTGCTCGTGGGAAACCAGGTTCGAAAAAGGCGGTATCAAAAATAATATTGATTTGAATTTTTTGAAACAGCACGGGTTTGCGTGAGCCGGACAACCCGCCAACTTGAAGAGATAATTCGAAATATGTTATATACGGCCAACAGATTCCCAAATCGCTGAAGCTGACTTTTTCCCAGAAGGAGGACACTCGGATGCCTTTGGCAACAATTCCCGAGGCGCTTGAGGATATACGGCAGGGCAAACCGATCATTCTAGTGGATGACGAAGATCGGGAAAATGAGGGAGATCTATGCATCGCCGCAGAGAAAGCGACACCGCAGGCCATCAACTTTATGGCTAGATATGGGCGCGGCCTGATCTGCCTTTCCCTTGAGCCTGACTTGGTGGATCGGCTTGATCTCCCGATGATGGTTGCTAAAAACAAATCGCCTTTTCAAACCGCATTCACCATATCTATCGAGGCGCGAAAAGGGGTGACGACGGGCATAAGCGCAGCGGACAGGGCGCATACAATTCTCACCGCCATCGCCGGGGATGTGAAGCCCGAAGATTTAGTCAGCCCCGGCCACGTTTTCCCGCTTCGCGCAAAAAAAGGCGGCGTTCTGTTCAGAACGGGACAGACCGAAGGATCGGTCGATCTTGCCAGGATCGCCGGGATGAAGCCGGCTGGAGTCATCTGCGAAGTTATGAACGAGGACGGAACCATGTCACGGATGCCTGATCTGGAGGTCTTCGCCGCGGCACATGGACTCAAGATCGTAACAATCGCGAGCCTGATCCAGTACAGAATGCAGACCGAAATGTTTGTCCACAGGTCCGCTACGGCCAAGCTGCCGAGTTCGTTCGGAGGGGAATTTAAGATAATAGCTTACACCAACGATATAGACGAATATTGTCATCTGGCGCTGGTTAAAGGTGAGATCGACCCTGAGGAGGAAATACTTGTGCGAGTCCATTCCGAATGCCTCACGGGCGACGTCTTCGGCTCTCTTCGGTGCGACTGCGGCTCGCAGCTTCGGGCGGCTTTGACTCAGATCGGGCGCGTTGGAAAAGGCGTGCTGCTCTACATGCGGAACCATGAGGGACGCGGAATAGGCATCGTAAACAAGATTAAAGCCTATGCCCTTCAGGAACAGGGCTACGATACGGTCGAAGCTAACGAGGCCCTTGGATTTCGGGCCGATCTGCGCGATTATGGAATAGGCGCGCAAATGCTCGTCGATCTCGGCATCAAAAAGATGAGACTCATGACAAACAACCCGACCAAAATTGTGGGGCTTCAGGGTTACGGCATCACGGTAACCGACAGAGTGCCGATCGAAATTCCGCCAAACGAGTGTAATCGAGAGTACTTGAGCACCAAGTGCTTCAAAATGGGTCATATCTTGAGCTGCATATCCGCTGAGGGGGAAGCGTCATGAGAGTTTTCGAAGGGAAATTGCTGGCCGAGGGGTTAAGGTTTGGAATCATCGTCAGCCGATTCAATGACTTTATCGGAGAGAGGCTCCTGGGAGGCGCGCTCGACGCCCTCAAAAGGAACGGGGCTGATGAGAAAAATGTCGATGTATTCAAGGTCCCCGGAGCATTCGAAATACCTTTGATCGCGAAAAAAGCGGCGGAGAGCGGCAAATATGACGCCGTGATCTGCCTTGGCGCCGTAATCAGGGGAGGGACGCCTCATTTTGATTACGTGGCGGCGGAGGTCTCTAAGGGGATCGCCAATGTGGCCATCGAAGCCGGTGTCCCAATCAGCTTCGGGGTACTCACCACCGATACGCTGGAGCAGGCGATCGAGCGGGCCGGAGCAAAGTCCGGCAACAAGGGGTGGGACGCTGCATTTGCCGCCATAGAGATGGCCAATCTTATAAAGCAGATGTCGGCTTGATTTGTGTTGCTCGTTTCGCCGCAAGACCAGTATTGAGCGGTTTTACCGAACCTGATTGACGATCAGATTTTCTGAATTGAGTTTTCCAATGGGCCAGCGGCGCAAATCAAGAGAAATCGCATTGCAGATGCTCTACCAGATGGAGATGACCGGACAGCCTCCGCATGCAGTCGTCGATTTGTACTACGAAATGGCTTCAGACGATGATGATAATAAAAATCCCGATCTTGCCAAAGCTGTCCGCCCGTTTGCCGAGCAGCTCCTATACGGCGTTTATGCTCACCGGGACGAACTTGACGGAATGATCGTCGCGGCCTCGGAACACTGGCGGCTCGAAAGAATGTCGATAATCGACAGGAACGTGCTTCGGATTGCCCTCTATGAAATGCTCTACCGTGCTGAAATCCCTCCAAAAGTGTCTGTGAACGAAGCGATCGATCTTGGGAAAACATTTGGCAGCCCCGATTCCGGGGCATTTATCAATGGAATACTCGACCACCTTCTGCCGGAAGTAAGCCGGATTCGTGAAGGGTAGTCCGGCGTCTCTTGCGTGTTGTAAAATTGGATCTGCAAAAGAAAGATCATGGGAGGCTGATTTGGGGTACGCTGTTGCACTGGGAGGGAAGGGCGGAACAGGCAAGACAACTATAGCGGGTCTTCTCATTCGATACATGCTCAACCATGGGATGAAGCCACTTCTTGCCATAGACGCCGATTCCAATTCGAATTTGAATGATGTTCTGGGAGTAGAGCTTGAGGAAACACTGTCGGAAGCGCGCGAAGAAATGAAAACGAGCGTTCCGGTGGGCATGACAAAAGATGTATTCATGGAGATGAAGGTCGAACAGGCCCTTGTCGAGGCGGAGGGGTTCGATCTTGTGGCGATGGGCCGTCCGGAAGGCCCCGGCTGTTATTGTGCGGCAAATAATCTCCTTAGCAGTCTTATCGACCGTCTCATCGGCAACTACCCGTTCATAGTTATTGACAACGAGGCCGGAATGGAGCACTTCAGCCGTCTTACACAGAAGGATATAGACCTTTTGATCCTGGTGTCGGACCCCAGCAGGAGAGGGCTTTCCGCTGCATGCCGCATAGCCGAACTGGTCAAGACTCTGCCAATGCGTGTCTCGCAGGTCATGCTTGTGATAAACCAGGTTCGGGAGGAACCGGCAAGCTGGCCTGAAGAGGTCTACCGTGTTTTTGGAGAGGGCAAGATCACCTGTTTCCCCGCCGACCCGATGATTTCAAAGTTCGATCTGGAGGGAAAACCTACCGTAATGCTTCCCGATGATACGCTGGTGGTAAGTGCTGCCGAAAGGCTGTTCGAAAGGATTTTCAGTAACCGGGATAGAGTGGAGTAAGTTTTTTTTAACTACGGAGCAGGAGGAGAGGATGTTTTCTGTACGCCGCGCGCTGCTGAGCGTTACGGACAAGACCGGATTGGCCGAATTCGGCAGGGGACTGCGGGAACTCGGCGTGCAATTGCTCTCGACCGGAGGAACAGCCAAGGTGCTTCGTGATGCCGGAATCGACATAACTGAGGTCTCCGATTATACAGGGTTTCCAGAGATGCTCGACGGCAGGGTCAAGACGCTGCACCCTAAAATTCACGGCGGAATACTCGGAATACGTGACAACCAGGCACACGCCTCGACCATGGCTAAGCACGGCATAGAGCCGATCGACATGGTCGTAGTGAATCTCTACGCGTTCGCAAAGACGGTTGCACGTCCGGGATGCACACTGGAAGAGGCAATCGAAAATATAGATATCGGCGGGCCGACCCTCATCCGTGCGGCAGCTAAGAATAACAGGTTCGTGGCGGTGGTCACTGATCCTTCCGATTATCCTGAAGTTTTGAAGGAAATGCAGACGCTCAGAGGCAGTGTATCGACAAAGACGAGCCTGCGGCTGGCCTGCAAGGCCTTTTGCGCGACCAGCAGCTATGACGCCAATATCTGCGAATACCTCACGGGGATAACAAGCGCAAAATAACCACGCCACATAATTTGAAAGCTCTTTGATGAAAATATTGGTGATAGGTACTGGGGGCAGAGATCACGCAATTGCGTGGAAATTCACTCAAAGTCCGCGAGTCAGCCGGGTTTACGTCGCGCATGGAAATGCGGGGATAGCGGAAACAGCCGACTGTGTTAACCTGAAAACCATCGAAGAGATGGCCTGTTTCGCGCAAAAGGAGAAAATCGACCTCACGTTCGTGGGCCCCGAGAGGCCCCTTTCGGCGGGAATTGTCGATTTATTCGCATCTTGCGGGCTGCCGATCATCGGTCCGGACAAAAGGGCGAGCAAGCTGGAGTCCAGCAAGTGTGAAGCCAAGGAGATGATGCGGGAGCTTGGAATTCCGGTCCCGGAATTCGAAAACTTCACCGACCCCGGCAAAGCCCGCGACTACATTCGGAGCGTCGGATATCCGGTTGTTGTGAAAGCTGACGGTCTGGCTGCCGGCAAGGGTTCACTGGTCTGCGAATCGGTTCAGGAGGCCGAAGAGGCCGTGCGCTCAATTATGGAAGAGCGAATATTCGGCGAAGCTGGCGAGCGTGTCGATATAGAAAAACGCCTCTATGGCCGGGAGCTTTCCTTTTTTTGCTTTACCGACGGCTACACGATAATCCCGATGGTTGCAGCACAGGATTACAAGCGTGCAAGAGAAAACGACGAGGGGAAAAACACCGGGGGAATGGGTTCCTATTCGCCCCACCCGTGGCTGGATGATTCTCTTGTAAAAACCATCATGTCGAAGGTAGCCGAGCCACTCATAAGGGGAGTGCGGGAAAAATACGGCATCGTGTACCGTGGGATCCTGTACCTTGGGCTGATGCTTGTAGAAAACGGGACGGAAGTTAGTCCTTACGTGCTTGAAATAAACATCCGCCTGGGAGATCCCGAAGCCCAGGTAATACTTCCCCGGCTTAGAACCGATCTGGTGGACGTCAGCGAGGCCATTACAACGGGCAGGCTCGACAGGATAAAGCTGGATTGGGACCCGGACTACCGCGTGTGCCTTATTGCCGCGAGCGGCCCCACCAAGGGCAAGAAAGGCTGGTACAAGGGTTATCCGGACCGTTATAAAATCGGTGTGCCTATAGATGGAGTGGATCAGATCGACAAGGGATGCCTGGTTTTTCATTCCGGTACGGCAAAGAACGATTTCGGCCAATTAGTTACGACCGGCGGAAGGGTGCTGTGCATAGTCAGTTCCGGAAACACTCTTAAGGAAGCAAGGGAAACGGCCCTTTCACAAATTGAAAAGGTCCGCTTCGAGGGAATTTACTATAGAAAGGACATCGGTCTGGAATAGGGGCGGTGGGACCGCCGGCCGTGGGGTGTAAATCCTGGCTGCGCCTGACCGCGAAGCCACGAAACGGAGGGAGTTTCAGTTGTCAACGGTGAAAGCTCTCGTGATGACAGGTTTCGGTCTCAATTGCGATCTGGAAACCTCGTATGCGTTGGAAGTTGCCGGGGCGGAGGTGGAAAGAGTACACCTGAACAGTCTCATTTCAGGCGAGAAATCATTGACCGCTTACCGGATCTTCGTGATAGGCGGAGGATTTTCCTGGGGTGACGACCACGGGGCCGGGGTAATTATGGCAGTGCGTCTCAAACACCGGCTCCAGGATCAGATCTTAGCATTTGTGGACACCGGCGGAATTGTGATCGGTATATGCAATGGCTTCCAGGTGCTGGTTAATCTGGGACTTCTGCCGGGATTTCAGCGGGGCGAACTGAAGAGGGAAG
>OMSV01000099.1 GCA_900290385.1 Syntrophobacter sp. SbD2
CTTTGAAAGTATCGTATGCAGTCGAGAGTATAACAGGCAGGTCATAAAAATGGTTTCGGATGTCCTGAAGTATGTCCAGACCGTTGTAGTCAACCAACTTTATGTCCAAAATGACCAAATCCGGTCTTCCCTCTGCAATTTTCTCAAGAAGCTTGTAACCGCTTTCGGCCGTGATGACCTCGTATCCGGCTTCGTTCAGTTCATCAGAATATAGTAGCCTGATGTGTTCCTCATCATCGACAACAAGAATCTTCGGCATAACTTAGCCCCCCTTTTTTTAGTCCCTCGCGTGTATAATCCTGAAAAATGCGTCAACTTTACTACCAAAGGACGCAGGACCGCATTTTGGGGTCCGATTGCTTTTGGGTCTACTCTAAGTTACACGAAGAACCCTACAAATATGTGACAGAATAATGGTTTTTCAGATACGACATGCGGGGGCAAACAGGATGCGAGGGTGACGGGTCAGAACCACTCAAAAGATGAGAGGACCCTCAACTGGAGCCGAACTGCATTTCCGGGCCGGATTCCATCCGAAAAAGCTTTTGGTATGCAGAATGCCGGTAAATCGTACGATATTCTAATCAAAACACAGATGGGAATGCCGATCAGACCATTTGGGACGGTTTCAGGGTACGCCACAATCCCCGCAGTTGATGGTCTCATCTAGGAGCCGATTCATGATGAAGTGCAAACAGTAAAGCAGAATCTTTAAAGGCTATGATTGCCTGAATGGCCCATAAAAATGAAGGGGACTGGCCGCCATTCTATTTCAGCGAGCAATCCCTTCAGGCCCCTTATCAGTTTCAGGAATAGTTTGCAGGGCTGTTGGAAACAATGTGGCACTGAACTCGTTTGAGCTTCTACAAATAGAAAGGAAACAACCCAGACCGGAATGCAAAAATGTATCATTACTTCCGAGGCATGCGGCTAATTTCCGAACGGACACCTCTCGCACAATCTGGACAAATCCCATGAGTGACTATGATCTCACCCGCTGGAACTCCAAACTCGCCCCAGAGCCCGTTATCATTCCTCACCTTTTTGCACCATGCACACATGCAGATTAGAGAACTTGAATAATGCATCAGCTTGCCCCCTCTGCAAATGCTGAACATAATTTGAAGCCCGATTCCGCCCGGAAAAACTCCATAAGCAACTCCATACACGTTAGATTTATACGATTNNGAACATGCAAGTGATACATCTTTCAACGGGACAGGTTTGGGGCAGTTTCAGGACAAGCCTCCGGGTTCGCAGTTGACGGCCACGTGTTCGTCCCATCGTGTTGGTGTGGGGCTCATGCCAAAATGAGGGTTGCATCCAGAGCGTCCGAGACGGAAATAATTCAGAATCAAGATCCGAAGGCTAATCTTCTATTACATGTATTCATATATTTAAGTAGGGAGCATCATTTCAAGGGCCGAACAGGTCTGGTCCGGTGATTCTGCAAAGAGGATTTGGATGTTTGCCGGTCTATGAGTCTATTTCTTCTTTAACTCGTCCCACTTATAGTCGATTAGCTCAAGAAGCACGCTGTTCACCTTCTTTGGATGGATGAAGGCAAACTCGCAGTCTCTGAACGGCCTGGTCTTCTTTCCGTCCGGAGTTGGGACAAAGGGGTAATCCATGCGCTCGAGTAGTTGGGACAAAGGGGTAATCCATGCGCTCGAGTTCCTTGATGGCTTCTCTTGTGTCATCCACATTGAGACTGATAACCATCACCCCTTCTCCGTTTTTCTCTATCCACCTGGCTACCGGACCATCGGGGGCGGTCGATTCCATGAGCTCAAGTCCCAATTCACCCACCCAATACCTTGCCACGCGGATCTTTTCCGACTCATCGATATAAGGATCGTCGGATCCTGATTTGCCAAGGATAGGCTCCCATACCTGCCTCGCCTTATCCAGGTCCTTCACGGCAATGCATATGTGGTCGACCTTGTTGACCTTCATTGTTTTCTCCTAATTTGGCATAACGCTGAAAAAATATATCAGGAGTTCGCGATTGGGCACGAAGTCTTTTGCAGTCGCCCGAAACCGATTGTTCGAGAATTTCTCTGCCTTGCCGTTCCAGCAGAAGCTGACGAAATTCCCCTCAGGCGCCTCCACGACAAGTTCGAAGTCGCGAATGGGCATTTTCCAGGTTTTGGCCGTCGTGAGTATGTATTTGACCCACTCCGCCTGGACCAGCGCCTCACCTCCTGAATTAGAAGCAGGCGCTGCCTTTTGAGCGGCTTGAAGTCCACGTTTTAGCTCTGTATTGAAGCAGCCCCCTTCCAGTTCCGAGAGGTATCGGCCCAAGTCGGACTGGAATGAGAAGCCGGGGATCGCGTCATACTCGTGCCTGACTTTGACAACTTTCCCTGCGGGGAATGTCTGCTTCCAATGGTAGGTTATGGATACGCTCCAATTCGGGGCCAGGGCATCGTCAAGCGCACCAGCCGCCTTCAAACGGGCCTGCGCTTCTTTGGGAAGCCTCTCCACCTGATACTTGTCTTTTTCTGAAGAATTTTCGTTGGAATCCCCAGCCGATTTCACCTCAACCCCGTATTTTTTCAGCAAGTCCTTCTGATACTGTCCCGCTCCTAAAGACTCTTCGCTGAAATTCCCAAACGATTCGATTTCAATTCCATATTCTTTAAGCAGGTCCGTGACGTCGCGCCCCTTAGCTATAGCCCTCACCACGGTTTCGAACGGTTGGTCTTTGCCGTCAACCTCCACTTTAAATCCACGCACCTTGCGGTCTTGAATGATATCGTCACCAGGGTAGCTGAACTGTGGAAGCGGGAATGCCACCTCGGTGGTGACGTCTTTGCTCGAACCGTTCACAAACTCATATTCAACATTGACTCGGTACTTGTATTGGAGGTGCGGTAAATTGGAACGGTCCCGGCCAATGAACTGTTTCCCGATGTAGAGGCGCTCCTTTGCTATGGAGACTCGCTTCTCGTTGCGCAGCTGTAAACCGCCGGCCGCCGTCTCCACCGCAGAGTCATTGGCAAAGACCCATGCAGGAATTAAACAACATAAAAGAACAGCTATAATGATGCGCATTGTCAGCCTCCAACCTATCATCCCCAATAATGCATCAAGTTGTGCGTTACGCATCCAAACCGCATCTTCGGATCAGTTTCCCTGCTCCCTGGTCATCCCGCCGGCAAAAGAGAAGGCATCCGGTATCAACTCGATTTCAATGATGCCGGTTGGTCCCAACAGCTCGCCATCAGCTTCGAACATGATCGGCATCGAGGAGCCTAGCACCGCCCGACTTCCATACAACCTGGTTATCACGGAAGCGTCCTGACGCAACCCCAGGTACGCTCGGATAAGGGGGGACAACAAACCCAGAGGAGACATTGGCGCGGCGCGTACGAATTCAAATCGATCATATGAAGGAGATGCATCGACAGCAAGCCTCATTCCTTTTCCGAAGCAGCGCCCGAGGGTCGCCGCGAAAAATACCATATCGGCCCGGAAAGGGGAATCGCCCACTGTGCCCTCCAAGGCAAACGGCCGAAGCTGCCTCATCTCGGCAATAGCGCTGATGCCATAAGAAAGCAAGCCCAACCGCTGGAGGTTCGAGCTCTTAAACCGGCGGACCACTTCAGCGTCAAACCCCAGTCCCAGGACATTCGCAAAAACCCTTTGCCTCATGCCGTCCTGAACCTGGTACCGGCATTTTCCCAGACTGACTTTGACGGCTGACTCTCCCAGGGCCGTTTTCAATCTGGCGGCCATCCCCGTCCCGTTTTCAAAGTTTCGGAAGTAGTCGCACCCTGTGCCGAAGGGCACCATGCCCAACGAAGGCATATCTCCATGTTCCTCCCACCATAGTCCGTTCAGGACCTCGGACAGAGTGCCGTCTCCGCCCACAGCGATCACCCTGTCGTATCCGGAGCGGCGGACTGATGCAGCAATCGATTCGCAATGCCCGGGATACTCGCTCCAGAAGGTATCAACCCTCTTTGCTTCCTGCCCGATCGACTCGAGGAGAATGGGCCATTGTTTGCCGGCCGTCCGGCTTCCTGCGAATGGGTTCACGAGTGCAGCTACTCTCATCCCTCTTTCTCCTTTTAACTGGATAGCGCTTACCCGTTAAATGGGGAATCATTGTATTTCAGATTAGGGGGCAATTGAGAAGCACTACTCAGCTTTGAAGTTAAGGGTGGCCCCTTCCCCATGAAGCATGGATGGCGCCCGCGAGCGGGGCAAAATAACCGACTGGCTGTTGAACGCCCGGCACCGGTCCATGTCCACTTAATCGACAACGATCCCTTCAAAAACTGGAGCCGAGTTGCATCTCCAGGTCGAACTCCATGAGAAAAGCTCTTGCAATGCGAAATGTCCCTAAATCATACGATATTCCAATCAGAACCCGCAAGAAAAATGGAGACACGATCTTTTAGCGATCTATTACAAGTCGTCCAACACTTGTCGGACTCTTGCCGCAAGATCGTCGCTGCCGAAAGGTTTCTGAATGAAACCTACTCCTTCGTCCGGAATGCCGCGATGGGCTATCACTTCGGCGGTGTAACCCAGCATATACAACCACTTCAGGCCCGGGCGGATGGCGCTAAGCCTTAGCTGACAGGTACGAAAAGCGCAGGTACGGTATGGCAGCGGCCGGCCTGATGAGGTCCTCGCAAGAGATGAGCATTTCAGGGGTTATGCTATAGAACTACGAACAACTAGTCAACGATTGGGAGCCCAAGATAGAGCAGGCTGTAGGTTAAGAGGAATTCGTGAAGCTCGGGGCTTCACATTACTCATCTCGACGCCGCGTGTTCGAGTCACGCCTGGGGCACTTGTAAAATCAACTGCTTAACAGCCGCCAATGTGCGGCTGTTTTACATCCTGCGTCCCATTCGAATTCCCTGCACTTTGAGACCTGGATGCAGGCAGGATCGGCGGATCTATCCGGACGCGAAAAACACTATGGGGAGATCGTGCCAAGGGCGGCGTCGGCCTTAGCGGCGATATTCGGCGGGAGCGGGATATAGCCGAGATCCCTGCTAAAGCGTTGTCCTTCGAACAGGCACCATCGAAATAGTTCCCTAAGAACTTCCGCTTTCTTTGGATCGGAGTAGTTCTTGTACAGGAGGACCCAACTCAGGGTGACGATGGGGTAGGATTCAGTGCCCTCCGGGTCTGGCATAAAAACCCGCAGGTTGTCGGGCAATTCAGCCACCGCAATTGCCGCCATTGCGCTTTCAAACGACGGGACGATGTAGTTCCCGGCCTTATTTTCCAGGGTTGCCGTCTCCAGGCCCAATTTTTGGGCAAAGCCAAACTCCACGTAGCCGATCGAGCCTACCGAGTGCTTTATCAATGTGGCGACCCCCTCATTGCCTTTGGCCCGCATCGGGCCTCCAGGCCAGTCAACGACCGTCTGTGCGCCATATCTCTGGCGCCATTCAGGGCTCACGGCGTCAAGATGTTTGGTGAGGGCAAAAGTGGTCCCGCTGCCGTCGCTGCGCGCGACCGATGCTATCGTCAACTTTGGAAGATGAATGCCGGGATTGCATGCCCTGATGACGGGGTCGTCCCAGTTCTTGATCGTCCCGAGGAAGATGCCGGTGTATGCGGCGCGGCTCAGTCTGAGCCGGCCCTCGATTCCGGGCAGATTGTAAGCCAGGGCGACCCCGCCGGCGGTCATGGGCATGAGCCGCACCCCGCGCTCAACCTTGGCTATTTCGGCGTCGCTCATGGCGGCATCGCTCGCCCCGAAGTCGACGCGCTTTCCCTCTTCCAAACCTACACCAATAAATCGTTCAATTCCAAGGCCGCTGCCCACCGGTTCGTAATCCACCGCGACCTCCGGGCGCAGCTTGTGGTATTGTTGAAACCACTTTTCATAGAGCAATGATGGGAAGGTTGCCCCCGCCCCCTTTATCAGGATGGCGCACGGTGGCGCTTTGAGGGTGGATTGCCCCTGGGCCGAAAGAGAAGGTCCGGTCAGGGCAACGACAAGGGCTGCCAGGCTCAACAGGGTTTTTCGTGTGCTCATGGGTTGTTCCTTACTTGCCGCCGGCGGGCAAGAACAGGCGATTAACTGAATTTGCCGCTGATGTAATCCTGTGTGTGTTTTTCTTTGGGGTCATCGAATATTTGCTTGCTGTCGCCATATTCGACCAGATAACCGGTGCGCCCCCCCTGAGTGGTGTCAACGTACAGGAAGCCGGTCTTGTCGGCCACACGCTGGGCCTGCTGGAGATTGTGGGTTACGATGGCTATGGTGTAATTCTGCTTCAACTCCGTCATCAACTCCTCAATCCTTCGCGTTGCGATGGGATCGAGCGCCGAACAGGGCTCG
>OMSV01000101.1 GCA_900290385.1 Syntrophobacter sp. SbD2
CGTATGATAGACTTATTTCAGTCCTGATAGCGAAGTACGAGCGCGTAGAGCGGAGACCGGCCGCAAAATAGGTCTATCGCAATAGATGGCCGGGAGCGGGAGGCCTCACTCAGCCTGGGATAAGGATCGCGAATTGGAATGCGTATTGATCGGCACTGGCGGGATGATGCCGATGCCTCACAGGATGCTTTCTTCCCTGGCCGTAAGGCTCAATGGCCAAATATATCTCTTCGATGCCGGGGAGGGCACGCAGATCAACTGGAAAAGGGCGCGGCTCGGGGTGCGAGGATTGAAGCTGATCGCCGTAACCCACCTGCATGCCGACCACTGCCTGGGGATTCCCGGTATGATCATGCTCCGGGCTCAGATGGAGAGCCCGGTCCCCCTTACAATCCTCGGTCCCCCAGGGACGAGGGAGTTCGTTACCCAGTGCCGGAAGACCCTTGAGTTCAAGGTCAACTTCCCAATCAACATCACCGAATGGTCCTCAGACAACACTGGTCCGGCATACCGGGACGGCCAGGCCAAGATTCTGTGGCAACCGGTCAAACACACCAGATTTTGCCTTGGATACAGGTTCGAGGAGCTGGACAGGCCGGGAAAATTCAACCCTGCGCGGGCACAGACCCTTGGAGTACCGATGGGACCTCTCTGGGGGAAGCTCCAAAGCGGCGAAAGCGTAGAGACTGCCTCAGCTAAGATTGTGAAACCCTCCGAGGTGCTGGGACCTGCCAGAAGGGGCAGGCATATCGCCTTCGTGGTAGACACCAGACCCACCCCCGGCGTCTATTCCCTGTGCAAAAAAGCAGACCTGGCCTTTCTAGAAGGCATGTTTCTCACCGAACACTCCGAACACGCAGATGTAAAAGGCCACATGACGGTTGCCGAAGCAGCAGGGATTGCAAGAAAATCCGGCGCTGCCAGGGCGGTCCTGATTCATATAAGCCCCAGGTACGAGAACAGCGAACTCGGCAAACTCGAAGAGGAGGCGAGCAAAGAATTTCAGTCCGTCAGAATCGGAAGAGACATGGATATTTTCGAGGTGAGTTTGCCCGAAGAAACCGGCATTTAATGAGATTCCACGCCTGCCGGGCGCGCAACCCAAAAAAAAGGCCCTCTAGGGAAGAGGGCCTTTAATTTGGCTGTGGCATTGAAAATCCTGGTTGCCGGTCACGCAAACCGATCTAAGGGGGTTTGCCGATTAATCACCTTTGGCTCCCTCGATCATTTTTTTCAGCCGGTCCTTTTGGACCCTGGCTTCTCTGAGGTCCCCCTCGATTTCCACCCTTTTTTGTGACCCGGCCTCCAGACTCTCCAACTCCTTCTCGAGCTCTTCTTGCTTTTTCATGACACGATAAAGCTCGACAGCCACCATCCTAATACTCATACGGGCAATTTTTCCATATCGTGAAGATTATTTCGTGAGGCGCCATAGAACCCTTTTTAATGGTCTACCTTCGGGTATAAACCTCGTAGGCGAGGTCGAATTTTTCTCTGGAACCCGAAGGCAAACGCAGTGCAAATCCGGAACCGGGGCACATCGCATCCAGTCGCAGTGACGGATTGAGTTCCTGTAAACGACTGACGGGTACTTCGATCCATTGCGCCACCTCTTCGAGTTTCAGAGGCGTATTGATAAAAACCGGATCGAAGTCCGTAGGCCTGCAATAGTTGGGATACTCAAACCCGTACTTTTCCGGCTCGCGTATAATATTCATCGCGGCCAGCACTTTTGAAACATAAACTGCCGAATACGCGGGCATCCTTCGCCCATAAAGTTCCCCGTCCTTAACGCAGCACTTTCTTGCCACGCAATTAATCGGCCTGGTTCCCGCATTATATGCGGCAAGGGCCAACAACCATGAGTCGTACTTTTCGTAAAGTGTTTTCAAGTATTTGGCAGCAGCCTTGGTCGACTTGATAGGGTCTCGTCTCTCATCCACCCAAGGATCGACTCGTAGACCCATGTCCCTCGCTGTCGCCGCCATCATTTGCCAATAACCACCCGCTCCTCGATACGATAACGAGTTCTTTTCGAAACGGCTCTCCACAAACACAATGGAAACCATTTCAGCCGGTACTCCCTGGCTCTCAAGAATCTCGGTCATTTGGGGGAGACATGTCCTTGCCTTTTCCATGGCATCCGAAAAAGTAGTTCGGCCATCTCCCTGGTAGAAGCGTATATATCTCTCGATAAGTGGTTCGTGTGGGGGTATCTGGATTCCGTTTCTCCATAGCACCGGGGAGGTCCCTTTCAGAGCATCCGTAAGAGTGGGCAAGGTGAGCGGCATTGCGGAATTGTCCCTTTTCGGTAAATCGCCTGGCAACGACAGCGCTGCCAGCGCCCCGGGGATTTCCGTGCTGCCCGCCCCTGCCTGAGCTGGGAAGTGGAAGATGAGCAGGGAAAGTAGAAGTGAAGCAGCAACCTTCACGAAGATACGAAGGCCTGCTTCTGATCCCGCCGCACGGTGCCTGTGGAGACTTGAATCAGGCGCCATACTGGTTTCTCCTCACATTTTTCAAAGAAGCCCCTATGGCCCTCACGATACCCGCAAGAGTGATAGGATTACGGTATTTTTAACAGTTCAGCCAGAAAGAATCAAACCGGGTTATACGGGATTATTCACGATTAGACCGGATTATCTGGCAAATACCCTGATTAATGGGTGCACAGGGAGATATCCGGAAACATAGTGCCTGATTCGGACCAAATAAGATAAGCCTGTCCAGGCTTAGTCTGAACTGAATCGTTTTAGTAGGTGTTTTTCACCGAATCTCTTTCTTATGCAGTCAATCTTGATATTGCGTCATTTTTCTTTCTTCTGTCACAAGTCACTGTGATTACACCGGATTCCTGGGCCAAACTCCATATGCCTACTAATCTTCTGCGATGGCAATTTGCCGCAGCAAAGCTAAACAATCCGGTTCCTGCTTTGAATTGGTCTATTTAACCCGCTCACCTGCTCACCCATTCATCCGCTCTTTGGCGCGGGCAGCGCGCTTGACATATATGGCCCGATTTCCTAAACTTATGTGCTTGTTTAAAATTAGATGCATGATGATCTTCAAATCCGCCAAGGCAAAGTGGAGTTTATGTCCGACTCAAAGCGTTTGAACCTATATAGAAATATCGGAATAATAGCACACATAGACGCGGGCAAGACCACGCTGACCGAACGTATCCTTTTCTATACCGGCCGTTCCCACAGGATGGGCGAAGTACACGATGGCACTGCCGTTATGGATTGGATGGAACAGGAGCAAGAGCGCGGCATCACCATAACCTCCGCCGTTACGACCTGCGAATGGCGCTGCCATGAAATCCACCTGATAGACACCCCTGGTCACGTTGATTTCACAATAGAAGTCGGACGCTCGCTGAGGGTCCTGGATGGGGCGATAGCGGTATTTTCGGGAGTCGATGGGGTCGAGCCACAGTCGGAGACCGTCTGGCATCAGGCCGACCGCAATCATGTACCCAAGATAGCTTTTGTGAACAAAATGGACCGCATAGGGGCGGATTTCAATAGCACTGTGAGCCAGATCGCGGACAAATTCAAAATCGTCCCGCTGCCCATCCAGATACCCCTTGGGGTCGAATCGGACTTCAGGGGCATAATTGACCTGGTTTCAATGAAACAGGTATTCTGGCTCGATGAGACCCTGGGCGCCGAATTCACAGTCGGGGAGATCGACCCCGATCTTATGCCTGCGGCAAACGAGGCCAGGGAACATCTGGTGGCAAAACTGGGCGAATTCGATGACGAACTGATGGAGCGCTATCTTGGAGGCGATGAGATTACGGCGGCGCACCTCATTCCGGTGATAAGGCGTCTGACCCTTGCACTTAAAGCCGTTCCGGTGCTTTGCGGCAGCTCCTTGAAAAACAAGGGCGTGCAGCCGCTTTTGGACGCAATCGTTGATTTCCTCCCCTCGCCGCTCGATGTTCCCGCGATCGAAGGCACAAGCCCGCTTACAGGCGCTGTCGAGCAGCGCAAGCCCGATGAACGGGAACCTCTGGCGGCCCTTGCGTTCAAGATATTCATGGATCAGGGCCGCAAGCTGACTTATCTGCGGATTTACTCCGGGGTGCTCCGGGTTGGGGCCGACGTACTGAACGTTTCAAAAGGCGCCCGCGAGAAAGTATCCCGCATATTTCAGATGCACGCAAACAAGCGGGAACGGATCGAAAGATCAGGGGCCGGCAGTCTGGTCGGGGTACTGGGGCTGAAAACAGCCGGCACGGGCGATTCTATATGCGACCCTGACCGGCCTGTGCTGCTCGAGCCCGTGGAAGTCTATGAGCCGGTAATCTCAATATCAGTCGAAGCACAGACCAGAGCAGACCAGGAAAAACTTTTCGACAGCCTCTCAAAGCTTTCCGAAGAGGATCCCACCTTCCGGTTTGTCGAAAGCGCAGATACGGGACAGGTGATCGTCAGCGGAATGGGCGAACTGCACCTGGAAGTCGTGCTAAACAGGCTCGAGCGGGACTACCACGTCGCCGTGAGCGCCGGAAAGCCGCAGGTTGTCTATCGCGAAACAATCAGCCATGCATCGGAGGCAATCGGGGTATTCGACCGGGAGATCGGGGGGACCAGGCATTTTGCGGAGGTTCAGCTACATCTGGCCCCAAGGCAAAGAGGAGTTGGCAATAGAGTTGTTAGCAAAGTGCGAGGCGAAGCCATCCCGGAGATGTTTTTCCCTGCGATCCAGCAAGGGATACAGGACGCACTGACCAGCGGGACTATTTCCGGCTATCCTGTCGTAGACGTCGAAACGGCCGTTTTCGCCGGAACTTTCCAGGAAGCGGCATCGAGCGAACTTGCCTTCCGGGTGGCCGCCTCGATGGCTTTTAGAAACGGTTTCGAGCAGGGCGCCCCGATATTGCTCGAACCTTACATGTCGGTCGAAATCCTCACGCCCGAGGAATTTCTCGGAGAAGTGCTGGGCGACATTAATATGAGGAAAGGAAGGATCGAAAGCATAACAGGGCGCAAGGCGATCCAGGTGATTGAGGCGGTCGTGCCGCTCTCGAAGATGTTTGGCTACTCCACGTCCCTCAGGTCATCAACCCAGGGACGGGCAACCTTCACGATGCACTTCTCGCACTACGATCTTGCCTCGCAGTAAAATACCTATACTCAGAGCTATTTTGCTTGATTTAATCTTCACACTGGTATAAATTTGCTTACTTCTGGTCAGGTCAAGCTATGCGCCGGCCGGATTATTTTATTGCCTCCCGGATGAGGCCCTTTTGAAAGGCAGGTGAAATTTATTGGTGAGCACGGAGTCTGAACCGAGGGAAAACATTGAGAAAAAGATTCGTAAACTCCGCAAAGATTTCCAGAAAAACGTTCAACCCGTCTTGCGCCGGCACAACTACTATCTCTCCAAAGGGGAGCGCAGGCGAATCAAGAAGAAAAAAGCGATAAAACGCATCCAGCGCCGGGAACGTCGCATGATGCGCACGGCATGACCCGCACCACCCCCAGTGTGGCCTTCTAACAAGACTGCAACACTTGATCGCCTCTATGTGGTATTTAATCCTGCCTTGCAATGTGAGGAAGAATGCAAAATCCCGGGTTTTGCCCGGGATTTTTTTGCCTCACCCCTGAATGTTATTCGACGTATGGGGAAGATTTTACTCCTGGAGGCGCATTTTTAGTCTTAAGAGCAAGAAGGCAAGTGGCGCATTATGCAGTATAGCGAAGGAACTATCGGACGCATTTTTGCCTTGAAGCTCGAGACCGGGGAACGACTCCCGGACGCAGTGGTTGATTTTGCCCGCGAGCATGCGGTCCGCCACGCGATGGTGATGTTTGTCGGAGGGGCCGGTGCGACGAGCCGGCTTGTAGTCGGGCCGGAGGAAAACAGGGGAGATGACATTATACCCATAATTCACACATTGGGCGGGATTCAAGAGGTCATGGCGGTGGGAACGCTCTTCCCCGACGAAAACGGGCATCCTGAGCTGCACATGCACGCCGCTACGGGCAGAGAAGGCACGGCGACCGTTGGCTGTACCAGGGCAGGAGTAGATGTATGGCTGATCGGCGAAGTGGTTCTGCTGGAAATCTGCGGAATTGGAGGTCTTCGAAAAAAAGACCCAAAAACCGGTATGCAGATACTTCAGTTTTCAGATACTGCATCGAAATGAGACAGATCTCGAAAATGCCGGGGAGATCTGCAATTGTGGATCTGATTACTTAATTCCTCGCTCCCTAAATCCCCAAATTTGCCCCTAAAGGTTTATTAATCTTTTTGAATCGGCTAAGATTGAGAACCCGCTGATAAACTTAAAGGCAGTCTTCGGCTGCTATCTTTCTTGATTCGACAGGTGCAAATTATTATGCAAAAAGACTCAGAGCGTCTTCGCGAACTTTCTATAAATCATCCCTCCGCGTGGGATATGGATCGGTTTCGGGCAAACTGGTTGCTCTTTGTGGAAACTCTGCTGAAAGAAGAAGCCAACTCGCTCATCCCTTCCCGGCGTATCCGTTGGCAAATCGAGCAGACCCCAGCCTTTCAGGAAGTGGTTGCGGATTGGGACAACATGGATGGCTTGCATCGGCTCGATGCCTGGAAGCGCTTGCTACTGGCCGCCGAGGATGCCTGCCGCACGATTCTGCCCGCCTGCTTCCAGTGCGGGGAATGCTGCCGGGTGGGGAGCCCTACCCTTCACCTCGAAGATCTTGTGCTCCTTCAGTCCGGCAAAATCCCGTGGGACCAGCTCGTAACACTGAGGAAAGGCGAGCCTGCGCTCTCGCCTTTCGATGGAAGACCCTTTGTCCTCCCCGAAGGCAGAATCAAGGTCAGGGAAAAAGAAGGCCTTCGGGAATGTGTGTTCCTGATTTCCGAAACCGACCGGTGTTCCATCTATGACGATCGGCCTTTGCAATGCCGGGCTCAGGCGTGTTGGGACCCGATCCCCGCCAGTGAGACGGCCGAGATGCCTTTTTTGCTGAGGGAGCACATTTTCCAGGGTGTCGATCTGATGATGGAGATAATCGCAGAACACGAAACCCGATGCGGGTTCGCAGTGCTTCCAGGCGCGTTCGAAGAGCTGAGCCGAAGTAGTGGAGGAAACATTCAGGAAGTACTGAGGCTCCTTTCATATGAGGAGCATTTCAGGCAGTTTGTGAGTGATAAGTTCAAAATCGATAAGTTCAAAATCCCGGCCCAAAATATGGAACTGTTGTTCGGCAGGAGTTTCACCCGGATGACTACCCTGTTTGGATTTAGAGTCGCGGAGGAACCTGACGGGACCCGCTGCCTTCTTGTGGACGAACCGGGGGGGCGGGCATAACGCCGCGCAAAATCCGCTCTTGGCTGCCAGTGGAAATGCTTCGAGCTTATCTCTTCACAAGTGCAATCCAATGGAGATAAATTTAGAAGCTTACCTGTCTCACAGATTAGAGGGGTAACTTCATAACAGATGAAAAAGGCAGCCTGTCGAAATCGAAGCCCAGCCTCAAGTATGTTCCAAACCAAAATAACGCGTCGGTGTTTTTGCTTTCGGGAAAAACCGGACAAGACTTTATGCTGTCCAGTTTAGCGAAAATACTCTAGAAATCGCCCCTGATTGTCGTGCCATGCCCGTCCAAACTGAATGCTCTGCCCTCTTATATTAAAGGCATGGTTGCATTTGGGTGTAAAAGCGGAGGCAGAAGTCGGAAATCAAGGGCTTGAAGCGGTCACAAGTGTACCTCAATCCTGGCGAGACGAAACACTACCAGGCTGGAACGGTCTATTTCGATTCAGAATTTAAGGAAGTCTTCGCGGTTCAATGGGAAATCCGAAAAAAGAGCGGCCGGCTTATTCCTTTCGTCTTCACAAATGAGTCAGGAAAGGATAATATGCGCGATTTCAGAAGTATCATGGGATACTGCGTGCACCGAAGCAAGGATAGGAAAATGCCTTTTCCATGAGTTCAGAAGGACGGCAGTTGGAAACATGGTCCGGGCCGGGATACCCGAGCGCGTGGCAATGATGATAGGTGGACATCAGACAAGATCGGTTTTTGGGAGATACAACATCGTCAACGACGAGGATCTGAGAACGGCCGCCACGAAGCAAGAGCTTTATCTGCGCGCTCAAAAGTCCGAAATGGTTACAAATATTGGTACAATCAGCAAATTTGGGCNNTGCGAGAGTGGCGAAAATGGCATACGCACTGGACTTAGGATCCAGCGGGGCAACCCTTGGGGGTTCAAATCCCCCCTCTCGCACCAGAAAAGTGCGCATTTGCCGACCCTGAGATACTCATTTCATCAGAAAGGTAAGAAGAGTGGAAATGAACGTTTCGTTAACTGAGATCAGCCCGAGTCAAAAGAAAATCCGGGTGGAAATCCCGGAGCCCACAGTCACCGAAGAGTTGCAAAAAAAGTATCGTGATCTGGCAAAAAAGTCCAAGATCAAAGGTTTCCGGCCGGGGAAAGCGCCTCTGAGCATAATCAAATCCTATTATGGGAAAACGGTCGAGCACGAGGTGTCATCCCAGTTCATCCAGGACACCTTTGAGGATGCGCTCAAGGAGTCCGACCTCAAACCGCTCACCCTGGCCGACATAAGCGAGTCGCATTTCGAAGAGGGCGGCGCTTTTACTTACACGGCTGTGGTCGATATCTGCCCACCCTTCGAGTTGCCTGACTACAAAGGCTTGAAAATCCATAAGCCCGCAGTCGAAGTCACCGATGAGCAGATACATGGCGAATTGGATAAACTTGTGCAGAGCCATTCTCAACTTCGCGCCCTTGAGAGCGACCGCCCCATTCGTGAAGGAGACGTGGCCATCGTCGACTTCGTGCCTGTCGTAGAGGACCGGGTATTCGAGAAGGGCAAGACCCATGACTTCATGGCCGAGATCGGTAAGGGCACCCTCCATCCTGATTTCGACAAACACCTGTTGGGGCACAAGCCGGGAGAAAGTTTCTCATTTGAACTGTTCTATCCCGAGGACGCTTCCACCTCTGAGCTGGCGGGCAAAACTGTTCGCTTTGATCTGACCGTAAAGGAGCTCAAAGAAAAGGAAGTCCCCGAACTAAATGACGAGTTTGTCAAATCCATCGGCTCAGGCCAGTTCGAGACCCTCGAGGCGCTGAAGCAGGAATTCCGGAAAAAACTCCTCGAACGCGAAGAGCAAAGCGCCTCTCAAAACGTGCACGATCAGATCATTCGAAAAATACTCGGTAAGGTCCGGTTTGAAATTTCGCCCAGAGTGATCGAACGGGAAGCCGACAGGATTCTCCAAAACCTCAAACACCAGTTCGAAAGCCAGGGGCTCAAGTTTGACGCTGATACCCTGAATACGAACGAATACAAGACAGGCTCAAGGATCCAGGCGGAAAATGATATCCGGACCGGGCTCGTGATCGGCAGGATAGCCGAAGCCGAAGCCATCTCGCTCGATTCCGAGGACGAGGAACAGGTTTTAAGGGATATAGCCGCCGCCTACCGCATGGACCTGGCAAAGGTCGAGAGCGAATACCGGGACAGCGCTATTGTCGAGCGGGCAAATGAAAGAAAACTTCAAGACAAAGTGCTTAAGTTCATAGAAACGGAAGCTGTCTTCGTCGACACACCGGAAGAGGCAAAGGAGCTCGAAGCCGATCCCGGGGCCGAGGGACCCGAGCAGGTCTGATAATCTCGCCCCCAATGCGGGGCCATACAGGAGGATATCTTAGTGGGACTCATTCCAATTGTAATCGAGCAGAGCAGCCGCGGTGAGCGGGCATGGGACATCTACTCAAGATTGCTGAGGGACCGGATCGTTTTCCTTGGGACCGCAATCAGCGACGATATTGCCAACGTAATTATCGCTCAGATGCTTTTCCTCGAATCCGAAGACCCGGACAAGGACATCCATTTTTATATCAACACGATGCAGTACATAAAACCGAAGGTTGAGACCCTGTGCATGGGACAGGCGGCCAGTATGGCGGCGATCCTGCTGGCTGCGGGGCAAAAAGGCAAAAGATTCTCTCTTCCCCATGCCCGCATAATGTTGCACCAGCCGATGGGCGGCTTCCAGGGGCAGGCCACCGATGTTGATATTCAGGCAAAGGAAATCCTGAGGCTCCGCGAAGACCTGAACCAGATACTGGTGACTCACACCGAAAAGCCCGTCGAGCAGATACAGCGAGACACAGACAGGGACTTCTTTATGTCCGGAGCGCAGGCGAAGGAATACGGACTGATCGACNNAGATTTTTTGAAATACAGTAGTTTTAATTCCCTCGCCCCCGTAGCTCAGGTGGATAGAGCACGAGATTCTTAATCCACCTAGCTACAAAAATATCCTGTAAAATAAGCCACTTAGAACACTCTATTCAGTCAAAATTGCCTCCAAAATCTAGGTCAGCTTAGCAATAGCTTAGCAAGCTGTCCTGAGAAGGGGCAACCATGAAGAGAATCCAAGTACCTAAATTTCAGGGTGTGTACTACAGGAAGTCCGAGCAGAGGAAAGGGGACCGATGCTTTGACATTGCCTACACTCTCCCCAATGGCAAGCTGAAATGGGAAAAGGTAGGCTGGACCAGCGAAGGATATACCGCACAAATAGCGGCTACCATCAGGGGTGATAGAATTCAGGCAATCAGGCATGGCGGAGAGCTACCGAGTAA
>OMSV01000182.1 GCA_900290385.1 Syntrophobacter sp. SbD2
GCCAGGCGGCCGGCCTCCACCCGGACGGCCTCCACCTCCAAACGATCTGCCTCCACGGCTCTCACGCGGCTTTGCTTCATTAACCGTAAGAGGCGAACCGCCGAATTCCTTGCCGTTCAATCCTTCTATTGCGGACTGCGCCTGATCCTGGTTCGGCATCTCGACGAAGCCGAAGCCCCGGGACCTCCCGGTAAGATTGTCCTTGATGATCTTTGCTGAATCGACATCGCCAAAGCTCTCGAAAGCTTCACGCAATTCTTCCTCGGTGGTCTTTGCAGACAAATTCCCAACGTAAATGTTCATGTTGTCTTTTTCTCCTCTGGAAAGGATGATGCCAGGCCGAATCGAGAAACCCTATCCCCTAAAGCTCCAACTCAAGCCCATGCAAATAATGTAGTTATTCTTCACAAATTTGGAACGGGACGGCATCTACCCGCATCCACCCTGACCAACGGCGGGAATTAGCTTGCGATGAGGACCACCCCACCATACCGAAACAGGCCATCAACTCAGTCAACTTTCCCACAGGCATACCCATCAGTCAATAGATAAGCATGCAAGTCGGTCTTTGCCGGAAAAATTTTCCATGGCGTCCGGGGAGCGAGCATTTGAAAGATGACCACCCGCTTGAATCTGGAGCAATTGCTTCGCTGGCATCTTCGTTGCGACAAAAAAGACCGGAAGGAGAGATTCTATGAAGCTGGAATCCTATTTTTCGACGATCGGGTCCCTGGAAGAGCAAAAGCGACTAGATACTATATCAAACAATATCGCCAATGCCAACAGCGCCGGATTTAAAAAGGACAGCATTCATTTCAGCGATGTTATGGGCGAGGTTTCCTTCACCAGCATGGCACAGGGGCCAATCCACCAAACCTGCAACGATCTGGATATAGCTCTTTCCGGCGACGGCCATTAACGGGACCACTCTGTCCGATCTCACCAGTCAGCAATCGGCGATCAACGTTATGCAGACAAACGAACAGGGCGCCCTCTGCAACCTCCAGGATACTGACGTGGCCACGGCGACCACCAAGCTGTCACAGGCACAAGCGGCTTTCCAGGCTGCCCTCCAGGTTACCGGTATGCTCGACAACGTCAACCTGACTTCGTACCTTGGAACCAGTTCCACAGGCTAGAATCCCGGGCCGGAAAATCAGCCCGCGGGTCACCCTCACGCCAGGTACGGCTAGAGCTTGTAGGCTCGGAATATCCGTTCAAGAAAAGCGCGGTATTCATAGGAGCAAAATTCATCGACTGCATCGATACGTCCGGTTGCATGAAAAGCACGGGCACGGCACGCACCACCGCAAAGATAGCGTACCTCGCAAATTCCACACTCTTCAAAGTTATCTACAATAAGGGTTTTGCACCAACACATGGATGGCGCGTTCAGGAGATCGGCAAGGGGCTTATCACGAACATTGCCGGCTGCGAATTGAGGGTAATGGAGTATATTCCAGAATAATACAGGCAAAAATTACCTGCACAAGGATTTTTTGCCTGGTAAATGTGTGGCTGCGGACAGCGAGCATGGGGCTGGCCGATGGGGTCAGGGAGCGGGCAGGGTGACATTGTTTTGACCGCTGCAACAGCGCGGGTGAATCGGATCTGGTGCTTTCAGCACCGAGGCAGGAAGCGTATTTGAATTCCGTTCAGGGCAGAAAACAGGCGCAATCACAGAAATGAAAAAGCGGGCACAGCCCGCAAAGTGAGTGCCGGAGGCGAGAATCGAACTCGCACAGGATTGCTCCTACTGGATTTTGAGTCCAGCGCGTCTACCAGTTCCACCACTCCGGCCTGTTGGAATTCTAATCAGGCGTTTTGGCGGGTGTCAAGGGAAATGCGAGAACTCCGGGCAATATCCTGACACGGGATTGCAACTTCAAGATGCCGGACAAAAACCGTCCCTCCCGGAATAGACCGCCAGGCATCCTGCATCCAGAATCGCCTTGACAGGGGCTTTCAAATTAGATACACAAATATAGCTGCCGCAGGGCTGAAGTCGGATTTCGGCCGGGCAGTTATCCGGGGCTGTAGCTCAGTTGGGAGAGCGCTTGAATGGCATTCAAGAGGTAGTCGGTTCGAAGCCGACCAGCTCCATCGGAACATCAAGGGGTTAGCGGAATCACCGTTAGCCCTTTTTCTTTTGCGTGCACGCATGCAGGTTGAGCGAGTTTTTATCTTGAGAGAGCAAGGCGGCAAACAAGCGGTTTTCGCCAAAGGGCCTCAAATTTGCCGATCTCACAAAAAAGGCGGCCCACAGGGGCCGCCTTTCGCATTGGGGAATGGCTTTCGGCGAATTAAACAGTTTGGAGCAGCTTGACTACGTTTTGCGGCTGGGCGTTAGCCTGCGCAAGCATCGCCATTGCTGACTGCTGCAGAATCTGGTTCTTGGTCAGGGTGCTGACTTCAGTCGCCATGTCCACATCCTCGATGGTGGATTCTGAGGACGTGTAGTTCTGGATGCTCTGGGTGATGTTGTTAATAGAGTACTGGAGCTGGTTCTGCAAGCCGCCGACAGTACCCATGTGGGCGTTGACCGAGGTAAGGGCGGAGTCGAGGGCTGTCATTGCCGCTTGAGCGCTTGCGGGCGAGTCGATCGAGATTTTTTGTGACGTGCCGCTCACTCCCAGGCAGACGGTGGTGGCGCCGTTGAACTGGACGACCATATAGTTGCCGGCGCCGTTGGTCGCGCCTATTTGAAAAGTGATCCCACCCGTTGCGGTTGTATTTCCGTCAATAAGGTTAATTGACCCATACTGCGTGGAGCCCCCGATCTGGTCGATTTCACTCTGGAGATCCGCAAATTCGCCATTCAAAGAACTCAGGTTGGACGAGCTCTCCTGACCGGATGCCGCCTCGGTGGCCAGAGATTTCATCTGTACCAGAATGTCGTTGATCTGGCTGTATGCGCCGTCGGCTGTTTGAAGCATCGACGTTGCCTGGTTTGCGTTCTTAGAGGCGACCTGCATCGCGGCGATCTTTGCCTTGAACCCGTTGGCGATTGCGTAGCCGGCGGGGTCATCTGAGGCCGAGTTGATACTCAGACCTGTGGAGAGTTTTTCGAGTTAGGATGATACAGCCCCATTAGTGTTTGCGAGGATGTTCTCAATCGAAAGGGCGTCCATGTTTGTGTTGACTACCATTCCTGCCATAACTAGTCCTCCTTGATGTGTAATTTAGCAACATAGACTATAAATAAGCCACGTAATTAACCCACCTTAAAAAACCTATAAGAAGCCGCTGCGGGCACATTAGTGCGTTACGCGAGATAGCCCGCGTTATAAGCCATTCCTTGTTCTTATTGCGTCGCAAAATGACTTGTTCTGCTTTTTGAAGAAGCAATGTTCGTGCCAGTGGTGTTCTCTTGCATTCTTCCCGGCCTGACAGCAGCGCCCTAAGACCGTCGTCAAAAATATCGGCAATTTTGCACGCATGGTTACATAGTGCGTAAGTGGTCGTTTATTGAGTAGGGGTGACGATGGAAGAAAACTGATTTGAAAAAGAACCATGTGGAGATGCGTTAAGGACCGCTCAATGGCGGAATTTTTTGCTGACGCTTGCAGAAAGTGCCTGCCGTACCGGCAAATTTTTCCATCGGAAGGCCCGCGTCGAGAACACGGCGGTGAATAATCGATCTCGCCTCGGCTTGCGCGGTTCCACGAAGAAAAAGACCGTCTCGCGCAAGGGCCGAATACGGTCATGGGAAGGGCTGCCTCACAAAAGGTGGGGGACTGATGTGCCATGTTTCTGTGCGAGTTCTGAACACGCAAACGGCCTAAATTATGCATGCCGTATGTTATAGTTGTTGACAAGACCCTAAACGGCCTTTACGTTTATTTTACCAGGTTATTATATTGCGTTATCAGGCGGGTGCATCATTTCTGATAATGAATATTGGTATTTTATGGAGATGAAGTTGAGCAAAAAACTGATTTTTGGAATGGTGCTTTCGCTACTGCTGGTCAGCGGGGTATTTTTCAGCCTAAAGGCTTCGAGTGGGCCTGGCTCAAACGGCTCTTTGCCCCCATCTCACACGTGTTCTCTTTGGGACTCCACTTGCGATTCGAGAGATGCTGACAACGATACGATGGGCAAGAAGGAAGGTCCGGCGGCAAGTCAAGGGTCGTCTGAGTACGACGCCAACAAGAAAGATGGTAATTCGAGCGACTCGGGCAGGACAAGGCAATAAGTCCAAACCGTGTTTTTGCATATCCCCGACGTGCAGCCTTGCGATACATTTTTACCGCCTCGGAGTGATTCTTTGCACTCCATGCCCTCTGTCGCACATACGTCCCCAAAATACCGCGCTTAAGCGTCTCCCGGTTCCGCCAAGTTCCCTAACTCTTCATAAGTGCCTGCTCAATCACCCGTGTCATAAGTCTCTTTGCCTTATGAACTGTGGACTTTCCATGCTAAAATAATTAGTTCCGGTCCGGGAAAGGCCCTTTCCGCCCTGACGGGCGGCTGGGCCGCAGCAGGGATTGCCCGTCAAACCTTCGACGGCGGCACAGGCAGGATTTCGACGCTCCGCGAGGCTGTACCCCAGTTAAAGGGTACTAGTCTCTTATCCAGTGTTTCGGGATGGAGAGTAGCTGAAAGCAAGCTTTCATCAAAGAATCAGGAAAGGACGGGAGATGGCGATTATCACCATTTCGAGAGGTTCGTACTACCGCGGCCGGGAAGTAGCGGAAAAACTGGCGGCAAAGCTTGGCTATGACTGTATTTCCCGTGAGATACTCCTGGCGGCTTCCCAGGAATACAACATCCCGGAAATCAAGCTGGTCCGGGCAATCGAGGATGCGCCCAAGATTCTGGAGCGTTTTACGAGCGACAAGAAAAAATACGTGGCCTACATCCGCGCCGCCCTCCTCAAGCACGTGCAAAAAGACAATGTGGTCTACCATGGGTTGTTCGGGAATTTTTTCCTTCAGGGCATACCTCACGTGCTCAAGGTACGGATAGTGGGCGACCTCGAAGCCCGCGTCGCCGACGAGGTCGAGCGTGAGGGCATCGCTGCGGACAAGGCGCGGGAGATCATCGTGAGGGATGACGAGGAGCGGCGAAAGTGGGCGCTTTCCCTTTACGGGGCCGATACCTGGGACGCAACGTTCTACGACATGGTAATACACCTCAAGTCGATCAGTGTCGATGATGCGGTGAGTCTGATAATGCATACCCTGCAGTTCCCCGGTTTCCAAACCACGCCCGAGTCCCAGCAGGCTGTCGACAACCTTGTGGAGGCGACGCGCCTGGAGTTCGCCCAGGTATGGTGGGAAGGCTCTCCGCAGCGAAACTGACCTGTTGGGCACGTGGTAACATATGACCGGGGAAGGAATGATTTTTCATGGGCCACGCTAAAGAGAAGGGCGGTGTTCTAGTCGCCGCCGCATTGGGGGTGGTTTTCGGCGATATCGGCACCAGTCCCTTGTATACCCTCAAAGTTTGCTTCATGGGCCAATCATCTATTACCCCCTCGCCTCAAAACGTTCTTGGCCTGGTGTCATTGATTTTTTGGTCGCTGATGCTGGTGGTCAGCTTCAAGTACGCGCTGTTTATCCTCAAGGCCGAGGATGGCGGAGAGGGCGGCGTTTTTGCCATGATGGCCCTTCTGCACAAGAAAAGGGGCGCCAGCCTGGGCAGGGGACTGATCCTGGCCGGGCTCTTCGGCTCGGCACTGCTCTACGGCGATGGTCTCATAACTCCTGTCATTTCGGTGCTATCCGCCCTGGAGGGGCTGGAAGTGGCCACCACTAGCACCAAACCTCTGGTTGTCCCCTTGACCTGCGGCATACTGCTTCTGCTTTTCTGGGCCCAAAGCCAGGGCACGGGCAAGATCGGCAAGCTCTTCGGCCCGGTGATGATCCTGTGGTTTGCGGTCATAGCCATCCTGGGGGTTGCGGCAATCTCGCACAGGCCCGACATACTGGCAGCGGTCAACCCGGCCCATGGAGTACGGTTCTTTTTAAACAACGGGATACGCGGGTTCTTTTTGCTGGGCGCGGTCGTGCTATGCGTGACCGGGTGCGAGGCCCTCTACGCCGATATGGGGCACTTCGGGGCCAGGGCTATCCGCATCTCCTGGTACCTCGTGGCGCTCCCGGCGCTTGTTCTGAACTATTTCGGCCAGGGCGCCGTGATCCTGCAAGACCCGGCAAAAGCGGAGGCGCCGTTTTTCAGCCTCGTTCCACACGCTCTGCTCTACCCAATGGTCGTGCTCGCCACGATTGCCACGATCATAGCTTCGCAGGCCATCATCTCCGGGGTCTTCTCGCTGACCCGGCAGGCCATTCAACTGGGCTTCCTGCCGCGCATGAGGGTCGTGCACACGTCGGGAATGGCCGAAGGTCAGGTCTATCTGCCCGATGTAAACGCTCTCATGATGGTGGCGGCCATCGCGATAACGCTTCACTTCAAGGCGTCCGACAACCTCGCCGACGCATACGGCATAGCGGTCACAGGGACCATGCTCATCACCTCGGTGGTATTCTACTTTATTTGCCGGTGGGTCTGGGGGTGGAGCGTCATTAGGGCCCTGCCGCTCTGTTTGGTTTTCCTGATAATGGACCTCACCTACTTCAGTTCATGCTTGCAGAAATTCACCACCGGTGGCTGGTTTCCCCTGTCAAGCGCTCTGCTGGTCATGGTTATCATGGTCGCCTGGTGGGACGGTTGGAAGAGGCTGGCGATAATGGTGATGACCAGCACCGTTCCAAAAGAAAAATTCATGGAAATGGTTGCCGCCGGGAGCCTGATACGATTGCCGGGCGTCGGCGTGTTCCTCTCCACTTTCCACAGGGAAGTGCCGCCCATGCTGCTTCACTATGTCAAGCAGACCAGGGCCATGTATGAGAAAATGGTGATCCTTTCGGTGGTCACCATCGACGCCCCCGAGGTGGCGGACCCCGAGCGGATAGAAATCGAGAAGCTGGGCCACGGTGTCTTCCGCATCAGCGCACGCTATGGCTTTATGGAGTCGCCGGACATCCCGCAGATAATGTCGCTGGCCAAGGCCGGGGGTCTTGAGATCGATCTTAATGAGGTAACGTACTACGTGGGCCGGATCAGCCTGGTGCGCGGCCGCAAGAGGACCATGCCGAGGTGGCGCAGGTTTCTTTTTACGTTCATGTTTCGCAATTCGCTCAGCGGATCTTCCTACCTGAACATCCCCCCATCGAAAGTGATGGAGATCGGAATCCAGATGCAGTACTGAACCGGTTTGTGCTTTCTCCACTCCAAGCCTTTAGGGCGCCTTTTTTTAGTGGGATTCCTCGAGTTAAACCGGCTGGATAAAAGGAATCATGTCATTATATTTCACGATAACCGAATCACATCGAGACGAGACTGAATAAGGGGCCATGCGGTGAGCAAGCCGTTTCCGCAAATAGATTAGATCTCAATTTCTTTTCAAGAGAATATCAACTGGTTCGCAACACTGCGTCCGCGGCTGGGCTACACCTTACAGCCCAACTTGCTCGTATATGCGACGGGCGGTCTTGCCTTCGGCGATGTGTCCTACTCGGGGAATGTCACCTTTCAACCGTCTTCGGCTCAACAATACCCCGCTTCCGTCAGCTCTACAAAGGTTGGCTGGGCCTTGGGCGGAGGAGTCGAATACGCCATTTGCAAGTGTTGGACCTTCAAGGTGGAGTATATGTATATGGACCTCGGAAGCGAGTCCTCAATTGCCAATCCGATTCTAGCGAACCCGCCGTTCCAGACTGGATACAACTGGCAGACAACGGCCAACATCTTCCAGGCCGGTATGAACTACAAGTTCTAAATTTGCGGCACATCAGGCCGCCACATTTTGTTATATAGCCCTTCCGATGACCGTCTCCGGCCCTTGCGTGAGACGGTCATTTTTTTCGTGGGAGCGCGCGAGTCGTGGCGGGATTACTCATTCACCGCCGTGTTAGCGACGCGGGTTGACACCGGCCCCCTGATGAAGACACCCTCACAGGGACTTGATTGGGACCTGCCTATGGAAAAATTTGCCGACCCTGCTGGCACTTTTTGCAAACGTCAGTAAAAAATTCCGCCATTGAGATGAACCTTTAACTTCCCATTTATCCGCAACTCAACAGGGCCTCGAATTCCAACAGGTTTACAATACGGCCCCCGCCATCCATCGAGCTGCGCCAGACACCGGTTTGGCATTAAACATAAAGGTGGTTGCAAATCTTTACGCGGTCCTTGACGCATTTCGACATGGTTTTTTCTAAAATCGGTCCGATTATTGCCTTAAGACAAAGATCAAAAGGGAATTTATTTGTAATCATTGCAGTTAAAGGAGCAAGACATGAGCGTTTCCGGAGTCAACAACAACTATCTTCTCTACACGCAATATCTTTCCCAGGCCACCCAGTCTGGTAATGGCAGTGCGGGTTCGAGCTGCCAGGTCCCGGCCAGTCAATCAAATTCAGGAGGGGGTAATACGCTAATGAAGGCCATAGGTGAGGCGTTCGGCCAGATGGGGCTTTCGTGAGCGCCTCAGCCTGTGCCGCCGGCCGGCGGCAACGCTGGTGGAAACTATAGCGGCTCGAATTCCGGCAGTTCCACCTCATCGACCGAGAACCCTCGAGAAGCGCTGAGAAAGTTTATGCACGAGCTGTTCAAAGCCGTAAAGTTGGAATCAAATTCAACCGGCGGCGGGACCTCCACGCCTGCGACAGCGACATCCTTCAACCCAGGCTTTTCGGCCAAGATCGAGGGCCTGATTAAGCAGTTGGAGGCCAATTCTTCCACTGCCCCCGCCGGCTCTACGAACACCACCCTCAGCACGCTGCAATCGGACTACAATAACCTGGTTTCAGCGATCCAGGGGGCTTCCGGCAACACCGCATCAAGCAGCACGAACACTACATCCGGCAGCACGCAAGGCGCCTCAGCCAGCACGAATAGCACGTCCAACAGTAGTGCAGCCCTCCAGACTTTCCTCCAGGACCTGCTTGCTAACTTCGGGACCACCACTTCCGCATCATCGAGCGGGAACTTTATGAGTCTCTATGGGTAAATATTGCTAGTGCAGCGTCAACTAAGTTCCTATAGGTAGGGTCCAATAATCCGTCATTCCGGCGAAGGCCGGAATCCAGAGTCTTTTCAGTTGGTTAAAAGCACTGGACCCCGGCTTTTCGCCGGGGTGACGATTCCTTGCAACATGTCATAACTTAGTTGACAATGTACTAGCAGGGCATAAAGGCATTTGAGGCGCATTTGGGGAGCAGGGGAGGGGAAACCTCCCCCTGCTTAGCATAACATTCGTCTGCCGCACCCTTTCCTCGTGCATCCGTCGTGTTCTTTGTATTCTTCGTGGTTGCCAGCTTAAAATAATTTTCTCACCACGAAGAGCATGAAGGTTCTGTCCAGTCTGCCCTAGGTACCTCGCGGAGCGTGGGAATAAATTTTATCGGATGATGAATTTTCGCCGGTTTGCAATGAAACTGTAACCTGAAGTGTGTAAAAGGCCCCATTGACTATGAGGCAAGACTCAGGTGAGGTTCGAATGAAGTTTATGTGGAGACCCGAAGCGGCGGCGACTGCCTGTATGGAATGGGATGAGCAGTGCAAGACTGAGACAGGGCCGCGCGAGTGGCTAAAGCCGGAATCCGAAGTGAAGGAAATAGCGGAACTCCTGCGAACTATCGGTGCATCGGAAGCTATGAACCTCGGGTGTGGTACCGGCAGGCATTCGCTCTTTTTGGCTTCCTTGGGATACAGTGTTTTTGCCATCGAGGGCAGCGCATCTGCCGTTAATTTTGCCCGCTTGCTCGCTCGCCGGCAGATGCGGCCGATTCATTTCGTGACTGGATTGATGACGGACCTGCCCTGCGCCGACGAGAGCTTCGATTACCTGCTGGCCTGGAACGTGATTTACCAAGGAAACCAGGGTGTAATCCGAAAGTCCCTGTCCGAAATCCATCGCGTGCTGCGTCCCGGAGGCATCTTCCAGGGAACGATGCTTTCGAAAAAGAACCGTCTCTTTGGCCAGGTGCAGAAGGCAGCGGCTGAGGCGTTTGTTTTCGAAAAAGAACCGGATAAGCGCTACCCCCACTTCTACTGCAATCAGACGGAACTGGCGGCCCTGCTCGATCCCATGGAACTGCTGCGTGTAAATGACCTCGAACACGAATGTCCCGGATCCTACCACCTGCATTTTGTTGCCATGAGGGTTCATCTCCAGGACCCTGCATAGGCAGTGGGAGATGCAGTCCGCTGCGCATATCGCGCGTCTGAGGTATAATGTCGTAGTCTTGGGAGGTTTTTCCGAGGAATGAGAAAAGTACGGCTACGGCCGCTTTCATACTGGCAGGCGGTGGGGACAATACCGGCATATTCCAAACGCCGGGCTTTGGTCCGCTCTTTTCCCTAAATGACGGCTGCAAGCAGCGCCAGGGGAGACCCTTCGAATAACTGACCGATCGCTATGCCCAAGGCAGCCTTGCCTATGGTCTGTCCGACCATTTGACCGGTTTTTGACAGTGCGTCGTCCATATATTTATCCGGAGAAGGCGCCTGGGAGAGATCGACCCCGGTTTCCCTGCTCACCACATCCGTTATTGCGCAGGCATCGGTAGAGTTCTCATCATAATATGCCAGGACGCTTCCAGTGAGGGAATTGACACTTACCAGGCAGACTCCGGAGATGAGTTGGAGTTTTTTCCCCAGTTCCTGCGCATAGAAAGGTCTTCCCTTTATGCCTGGAATCTTGATTCTGATTCTCCCTGGAACATGGTGCAAATAGCAGCTCATTTATGCTCCTCTATATCAAAGAGTATTTGCTCCAACTCCCCCGCCCCGGCCTGTTGGCTTTGCGGCGGACATCGACCCAACTGGCGAACAGGATAATGGATGTATGTTACAGTCGTGTTGCAAGAAGGTTTCTTTTGTGAGAAAACTTAGCGCAATACAAAAAGTGACGCGTTTTCCCAAACCAATCATGTGCAATTCAGAGATCGAACCGTAATTTTTCCGTCCTTTACGGATTCGCCGCAATGAAATATGGGCTGTGGATGTTAAAGGAGTCTGCCGCCCAACTCCGCCACCTTGGACCGCTCCCCCCTGACCAGCGTTACATGCCCGGCTAATTCCTCCCCTTTGAGGCGTTCGACGAGATAGGTCAGGCCGTTGCTGCTTGCATTCAGATAAGGGTGATCGATCTGCTCGGGGTCTCCGGTGAAGACGATCTTGGTGTCTTCACCGACGCGGGTGATGAGTGTCTTTATCATGTGGGGCGAGAGGTTCTGTGCTTCGTCGCAAAGTATGAGCTGTTTGGGAATGCTGCGTCCCCGTATATAGGTGAGCGCTTCGAGTTCCAGTGTCCCTTTTCTTACCAAATCATCGAGCAGTCCGTAAGGCTCGGGACAATTTCGCATCAAGAACTCCAGGTTGTCATATATCGGCTGCATCCATGGCCTGAGTTTCTCTTCTTTTGTTCCCGGCAGATAGCCCAGGTCTTCGCCCATCGGGATGACCGGCCGGGTGACCAGCAACCTCGAGAAGGCATTTTCCTCGAGAACTTTTTCCAATCCGACGGCAAGGGCCAACAGGGTTTTCCCCGTTCCGGCCCGGCCGACCAGGGTGACGACTCTTATCTGATCGTCTCTTAGCAGTTCGAGGGCAAATTTTTGCTCTTTGTTCAGGGCCTTTATGCCCCAGTTGACAGAATCCGCATGGCATAGAGGCATCAGCATGCCATGGCTGTATCGTGCAAGCGCCGATTGTGACGAATTCTCGTGGCACTTCAGCAGAAAGAATTGATTTGGCAGCGGCTGGCAGCCGGATAACTTCAACCTCTCCTCCTTGTAAAACGTGTCCATCTCCTGGGCAGATAGATATTGCTCGACAATACCGGAGTAGAGGTGATCGTAGTCCACCTTATCGTTATAGAAATCCTCGGTCCGAACGCCTACAACGTCGGCTTTGATGCGCAGGTTGAGGTCCTTGGTCACCAGGGTTACGATTCCCTGCTCAGCCTGGCTCAGGTTGAAGGCCACAGCGAGAATTCGGTTGTCATGTTTCTCAGGGTCCAATCCCTTCGGGAAATTTATTATGCTGGAATGATTGAGTTCGATCGTGAGCTTTCCTCCCGAAGGCATCGGCACCCCCTCGGAAAGGTGCCCCAATGAGCGAAGTGCATCGAGTTCCCTCGAAACGACCCGCGCATTTCTTCCTATTTCGTCCTGTTTTTTCTTTTGGCTGTCTATTTCTTCGATTACCGTGAGGGGAATGACCACATGATTGTCTTGGAATGCAAACAAAGCTTCTGGATTATGCAGCAATACATTGGTATCCAGGACATAGGTCTTGTGCATGAAACCCTCCCGCATGCGAAGCAAGGTTATCCCGTTTAAAAGTGTCCCACCCCTGATTATTCATTTGACGCCTTCTGTGGGAAACTAAAGAACTGGTGATATGCCGGGAACTTCTTTTTGGGCATGCCGTCTCGTCTGGGACTGTAATGCCTCCTGAGCCATCTGCTCAGGCCGTCGAGACCGGGGAAAAGGACCCTTTCCGTAATATTGGCCTGGTCGAGCTTGTCTCGGATCTCCCACTTAAGTTTGGCGGGGATGATTATTCTGCGGGCGATTTGACGGTGCTGCACGAGCCAGTCGTCCAGGACCGCTTTGGGATCAGACATCATCGAAAAGAATGCAAATTGGTTTACAATGCGATCGTCCATCGAGGGAGGTTCAAAAAAGAGGGGGAAAGGCAGCTCGCAAAGGCCTGCCAGTTCGTGCAGGGTCTTCACGGACTCGGACAACATTTCCACGGTGAAAACATTGGCGCCCTCCTGTTCGAGCGGCACCTTGAGACTTTCGGGCAGCAGCCTGTGCATCCTTAGGTAGTTGACCGCCCAGACTGCGCCATCGGTGTCGAACTTATCCAGGTTAGAGGTGGCGAAGTGCAGGGCGCAAAACGGTGAATAGGTCCAGTCCAGAAGCCTTGTGGGAAGGCCTGAATGCTGCGCCACGGCCAGCCAATGCCAGATTGAGTTTCCACTCACGATGTTTCTATGCGCGTATTTCTTGAAATTGCGCAGCAGGTGATTTTCAAGTTCTGCAAAGCCGCCCCTCAGACGTATAAGGGTCGTTTCCAGCCGGTAGCCCGCGTCGGAGAGCCCTCGGAAAGCGCAACGGGAACGATAGCGGCCAAGCTCTCCGTTCCACGAGTCTTTGTAGAGCTCGTGTTGAAGCTCGTTCCAACTCCTTACGGTTGTTTCCTGTATGCGCTCAACCATTCAAGGCCGAAAACCCTCGGGCATGAAAAGCCCGGTCCTTAGATTGTTGCCGCCAGCTCCCGATCTTTACAAAGGCACCATTGCAGATTTTTATTCCTCCTCCTTTCGGATTCGCCTCGTATTCGTTTATTCGATCAATATCGTTTCTCCCGCACGGACGCGATCTCCGGGCTGCACCTTGATCTTCATGCCATCGAAGGCCGTGACGATTATGTCCACCTGGGAGCCGATCCGGATCATACCAAGGACTTGTCCGGCGCTCACCTGCTGCTGCGGTTCGATGTATGAATCGATTCCATTGACGCTGGCTGCCGCGATTTGCACGACATAGCAGTTGAGGGGCCTGCCCCGGTAGTGTCCCTTGATTCCCGTTACAGTCCGCTCGTTTTGGATGATGTGCAGGCTGTTGCTGTATAGGGGCAGACGGCGGAAAAGCGTCCTCAGGTGCATGGCCGCCATGTAGAGATTTTTCCCTAAGGCCGGGTAGTGACGAATGAACAAGGCCGTTCCGGAGATCGGGATGCGGTTGTAGTGCACATTGAAAGGACTCATAAAAATGCCGATCAGGACCTTGGGCGCCGACACCGCTTCCCGGCAAATGTCGTGAATGGTCGCCTTGACTCCCTGCTTGATCGTGATGATCTCTTCGTCCGGAGCTACTTCTTTCACGTAGACGACGCAACCGTCAGCCGGACTGAGAATTCCGGAGTCTTCAGAGGGGATTTTTCGGGAGGGATTTCGGAAAAACCAGACATAGCGCCAGTAGAGATAGGCTATGCCGCAAAGTGTCAAAAAAGCGAGCAGAAGCACGCAGGGCATACTCACTGTTGTTTTGTGTACCTCCTTAACTCGTTAGGGCCCATGAGCTTTGCATGGTCGAGAACGTACCTTGAATCGGCGCCGTTCGACCTGAAATTCATCAATGTCAAATCCTTTTGCTTTTGGAGATGGTCCATAGTTTAAGGAAAGAATTTGGCGGGAGTATGTCGGCGGTGTGAATTCCTTGTTACAGACGTTCAAAACAGGCCTCTGAAGAAGGGAATAAGCGCCAGGATCGCCGGTGCCACCGCGATTGCCGGGACGAAATTGGCCAGGGGCAGGTCTTTGAGATCGAGCAGTTTAATGCCGATGCCGATTATAATCAAACCGCCGGTTGCAGTCATTTCCGTTATCATGGCATCGTTTAGTGCGCCGGGAAGGCAGCCTGCAAAAAGCGTTATCCCTCCCTGGTAGATCAGAATGGAAAGCGCAGAAAGTCCAACCCCCCATCCCAGGCTTGCCGCGAAGGCGATGGAAGCGAATCCGTCCATAACGGCCTTTATAGAGAGCAGACTATAGTCGCCGCTCAGACCGTCCGAAATAGAACCAAGAATCGCCATCGGACCCACGCAGAATACCAGGCTTGCCGTTACAAATCCTTCGGCGACCGATTGTTCGGAGCCTTTGGAAAGCTTGTTCTGAAAAAACTGCCCCAGTTGCTCTAGCCTGTCTTCTATTCGCAGTAACTCGCCGATTATGCCGCCGATCAGTATAGCGCCAAGCACGGCAAGGACATTCTGCGTGCGGACGGCCATCTGGAAGCCGATGAGAAGCACCACCAGGCCGATTCCATAAAGTACGATCCGGCGCATCCTCGCAGGGAGCCTTGATCCGGCCAGAGAGCCGATGGCCGTTCCCGCGACTATCGCGCCCATATTGATGAGAGTGCCTGTCATATTCTAGAGGTCCGTAGTTTTGAAAATTGCCTCCCGGCTTTAAGGATTGCTATCGCTCCCCTCCAGCAGGGCGACTCTTTCCACAATGGGTGGATGGGAGTAGTGAAACCAGACATAAAGCGGATGCGGGTAGAGGTTGGAGAGGTTATCGGCGGCAAGTCTTTTCATCGCGCCAGCCAAAGCGGCGCCGCTTCCAAGCATCCGAGCGGCGAAAATGTCGGCTTCTCTTTCAAAACGCCTCGAGATAATCATGTAGAGCGGCTGGAGGAAAAATCCGGCCTTGCGCGAAAAGACCCCGGCCAGGAAAAGCCCAACATAGGGCAGCGGCGCGCTGAATCCGAAGGTGGAGAAAACAAACGGCCATTGGATGAAAAGCCATGTGGCGTAAAATGCCGCCAGAGAAAGGGAGGCAAAGATGAGAAGCTGCTTGAGGACGTGTTTTTTCCTGAAATGGCCCGCCTCGTGGGCGAGCACCGCAAGGATCTCTTCGTGGGTATGCGATTGGATCAGCGTATCGAAGAGCACGATCTGTTTGGTCTTTCCAATTCCGGTGAAATAAGCATTTGTGTGGCGGCTCCTGATGCCGGCGTTCATCTGCAGGATTTTTTTCACGCGGATACCGTTTTTTTCCATCAGCGCACGGATCTTTACGGCAAGTTCTTCATCGCGGACCGGTTCGAATTTGTTAAAGAGCGGCGCCAGGAGCACGGGATAAATGATCGCCATCACCAACTGCACGGCTGAGATAAGCAGAAAACCCCAAAACCACCAGAAACGGGGCGACCATGCAATGAAGAGCAGAAGTATGGAAAAAATAGCCGCAAAAAGGACGGCCGTGAGCAATCCCCCTTTTATATGGTCGATCGTCCAGAGCTTCAGGGTGGATCTGTTAAAGCCGAATTCCTGCTCTACGACGAAGGTATTATAGTAGCTGAAAGGAAGATCGAGCAGGAAATGAATGAGTCCGGGAACAAAAAAGAAAAGGACCCCCGCTGCAATCATTGACAGCCCGAGTTTATCGGACCAACGGACGAGAAGAGGTAGCAATCCTGAGAGCAGGATGGCGAGGAGCGTCACATCCGAGACGATTTCATCAAGGACCCCGACCTTGGTTTTTGCCCGCATGTAACGCATGGCTCCGGCGAGCTTTGACTCGTCGATGAATCCTTCGAACCCGGCCGGCGCNNTTAGTTCGATCATCCCCAGCCTCGCACCTCAGCATTACTCAGCCAATGAATAACTTAAGCGTTTTCCAACAGAATAAGATCGCAGTTACCTTGCTTGCATTTTTCAAAAGCGGTCCTTAAATTAATATACTATGCCGAAACCTTTGTAAGTGATCGAGATTCTTTGAAAGCTTCATTTCACACCCGATGCAAGAGGGAGAGAGCTATGGAAGTCTGGAAATGTAATAAATGCGGCAATACGATCACTGTCAAGGCGCCGCCTGAAACATGTCCGTCCTGCGCGGCGCAATGCGAGTTCGTAAACGTAACCTGTTATATCCCGGATTGCGGTGGTCCAGGTTCGGGCAATGTCGACGAAAAGGTCTTCGAGGAAAGTTACAAAGGGCTGAAATAGATCCCCTTTGGATGCGCTACTTTCGGTTTTCCTTTTCTTTTTTTATGATCTCCTCGGCCAGAGCTTTTGGGACCAGACTATACCTCGAGAATTCCATGGTGAATTCGGCCTTGCCCTGTGTTGATGAGCGAAGCACAGTGGAGTAACCAAACATCTCCGAGAGAGGCGTTTCGGCCTCTACGGTCGAGAAAACACCGTCTTCAGAGGTAGACAGAATTATTGCGCGCCTCTGGTTCAGGCTCCCCAGCACCGCGCCCTGGAACTCGGAAGGGGTTTCGACCACCACGCGCATGATAGGTTCGAGGAGCACCGGACTTGACCTCTGGTAGGATTCGCGGAAGGCCCCGATTGCGGCCTGTTGGAAAGCCAGGTCTGATGAGTCGACCGAGTGGGCTGCGCCGTCATTTATCATGATTCGTGCTCCGACGACCGGAAATCCAGCGAATCCACCCTTGGCGAGGCATGCCCTGAATCCCTTCTCGCATGACGATATGAATTCGGTGGGAATCGATCCTCCTGTAACCTTGTTGACAAACTCAAACTCCCCTTCAGAAAGCGGCTCGAGGGTCCCGGCGACCCTGGCGAACTGGCCCGCGCCTCCCGTCTGTTTTTTATGGGTGTAGTTGAATTGCGCCATGCGGGTGGGCGATTCGCGATAGGCGACTTTGGGCATGCCGGTTTCGATTTCGGCGTTGTACTCGCGGCGCATCCGCTCTACATAGACGTCCAGGTGAAGCTCTCCCATCCCGCATATTATGGTCTCGGAGGTTTCTGCATCGAGGTAAACCTTGAATGTCCTTGGAAAAACGGGCAAGCGCCTTGCTCAGGTTCATCTCGGCTTTCTTATCCCTGGGCTTTACGGCAAGTGAAATTACGGGGACCGGAACGTGCATCGAGGTCATGGCGTATCGCACCCGTCCGTCTGTGAAAGTATCCCCGGAGGCGCAATCGATCCCGAAAAGTGCAACAATGTCGCCTGCTGTTGCCATGTCGATTTCCACCATCTCATCGGCGTGCATCCGGACCAGGCGTCCTGCCTTCACGTGTTTACCCGTTCTCGTGTTGACGATGGTGTCGCCCTTGTTCAGGGTGCCCTGGTAGATTCGAACGTATGTGAGCTGACCGTAGCGGCTTACCTCGAGTTTGAACGCAAGCATCACCAGTGGCTGATCGGACTCGCTTGCGAGCACGACTCGCTCTTCCTCCCGGTCCAGGTCGTGGGCATCGTTGTCGACATCGAGCGGGCTCGGCAGGTACTTGACAACGGCATCGAGAAGCGGCTGGACCCCTTTGTTCTTGTAAGCCGAACCCATGAGAACGGGAGTAAGCCCGAGGGCAAGGACGCCCTTGCGGATTGCCTCCTGCACCATATCTTCGGATATTGGCTCCTCGGCCAGAATCGCATCCGTCAATTCATTGGAATATAGAGACACCGCATCGAGCATTTCTTCCCTTTTTGCCCGCGCGAGTTCTATAAATTCCGCCGGTATTTCCGACTCGATAAACTCCTCGCCATGCTCTCCCTCGAAAGTGAGCGCCTTCATGGAAACAAGATCGATTACCCCGCGATGGTCTTTCTCCAGGCCCATCGGCACCTGAAGCAGCACCGGATTGTGGTTCAGCTTCTCTTGAAGCTGCCGGGCTACCCGGAAGGGGTCGGCGCCCGTTCTGTCGCACTTGTTTACGAAAGCGATCCTGGGGACACGGTATCGGACCATCTGCCTGTCAACGGTAACCGATTGTGATTGGACCCCGCCGACGGCGCACAGAACCAAAATGGCGCCGTCGAGGACCCTGAGGGCGCGTTCGACCTCGATGGTGAAATCGACGTGACCCGGCGTATCGATAATGTTGATCGGGTGA